>NZ_JAUBSH010000110.1:0-22045 GCF_036704705.1 Microcoleus sp. K1-B1
TTCGGTCGTTTGATTTTCCAATACGCTTCATTCAACAACAGCCGTTCCTTGCACTTCTTGTTAGGTGCATGGCCAGTAGTAGGCATCTGGTTTACCGCTTTGGGTATCTCCACGATGGCTTTCAACTTGAACGGTTTCAACTTCAACCAATCGATTATCGACTCTCAAGGTCGTGTCATCAATACTTGGGCTGATGTGATCAACCGCGCTAACTTGGGTATGGAAGTAATGCACGAGCGCAATGCTCACAACTTCCCGCTTGATTTGGCTGCTAGTGAAGTCACTCCAGTAGCAATGGTAGCTCCTTCTATCAATGGCTAAGTTTTAGTCTTTGATTACAAAAAGCGCTCCTAGTAATAGGGGCGCTTTTTGTTTGGGGAAAAATATTTTTCAGACAGTCATGGACGCATGGACGCGCCGACGAAGACACCGCAACTACAAAAATAAACAGTTCGCGATCGCACTCCTATCAAAGAAACCGGCTTTTTTACCGAATCTACGGGCTGCAACCCATCTTTTCATAAAAAACCCGTTTCTGACCACCCGTGCGTCCTGGACTAATATGGATAGGTGCGATCGCCCTTTAATCCAACATAAATAATCCCCATGATATTTGAAACAGAGAGATTAGTTTTGAAACCGATTGTGGAGAGCGACCTCAACACGCTCCACAGAATGTTTACTAATTTTTATGTGAGGAGATATCTGTGCGACGGCGAAATATTGTCGCTGCAAAAGGTTGAAGAAATGCTTGCCGAAAACAAAAAGCTGTTTGCAGAAAAGAAATTCGGTTTGTGGTTTATCGAAACTAAGAGCGATCGAGAAACTATTGGATTTGTTGGTTTGTGGTATTTTTTTGAAGAAGCACAGCCCCAGTTAGTTTACGCACTGCTGCCGAAAGCACTTAAAAAAGGTTACGCTACTGAAGCATCAACCAAAATATTGGATTATGGTTTTGATCAACTTGGCTTCAACTATCTTGTAGCAAGTTGCGATCGCCCAAACATTGAGTCGCAAAAAGTCGCAGAAAGACTCGGAATGAAACAAGTAGAAGAAAGAATTATGGATGGAAATCCGATATTATTCTTTAGAATCGATAAGTAGTAATTAGCAGTAAGGGCGCAATGCACAAATGGCTTTCGGTGGTGGGGATTGGCGAAGACGGACTTTCGGGATTGAGTCCGATCGCCTCTACCCTCCTCTCTCGATCTCAAGTCGTTGTTGGTGGCGCCCGTCACCTAGCAATGCTACCAACCGACGACACCCGCGAAAAATTGGTTTGGGCTTCGCCGCTACAAGCAACAGTCGATGAAATCATCCGCCGCCGGGGACAGTCTGTGTGCGTGCTAGCCAGCGGCGATCCGATGTGTCACGGAATTGGGGTAACACTGTCGCGCCAGATTCCCATTTCGGAAATGACTGTAATTCCCGCTGCATCGGCTTTTAGTCTTGCTTGCGCTCGTTTGGGTTGGCCACTAGCCCAAGTTGAGACTTTCAGTTTGACAAATCGCCCGATCGCATCGATCGCCCTTGCTTTGTCGCCGGGGGCGCGCTTGCTGGTGTTGAGCGCTGACAGACACACGCCGGGAAAGGTGGCACAATTGTTGACGCAGCGGGGGTTTGGCAGCAGTTTAATGACCGTGTTCGAGCGGATGGGGTCTGCATCGGAACGGCGGATCGAGGGGGTAGCAGCAGCCTGGAATGCAGCGGATTTGGTGGATTTGAACACGATCGCGATCGCAGTTGCCGCCGATCGCGAAGCTGTGATTTTCCCTCGTACCTCGGGTTTGCCGGATGCTGCTTATCGCCACGACGGACAACTTACGAAGCGGGAGGTTAGAGCCGTTACTCTGTCAACGTTAGCGCCGATTCCCGGAGAGTTGCTTTGGGATGTGGGGGCGGGCTGCGGCTCGATCGCGATCGAATGGATGCGGAGTCATCCTCGGTGCAGGGCGATCGCGATCGAACGCCATCCGACTCGATTGGAATACATCGCTGAAAATGCCTCGACTTTCGGCGTTCCCGAACTCGAAATCGTGGCGGGAGAAGCGCCGGAAGCCCTGACAAATTTGCCTCAACCGAATGCTATTTTCATCGGCGGCGGTGTCACCGCAGAAGCTGTGCTGGAAACTTGTTGGAATGCTTTAGGTGAAGGTGGCCGATTAGTTGTTAATGCGGTGACAGTTGAGAGCGAGTTTAAAGTTTTGCAATGGCACGATCGTTATGGCGGGGAACTAATTAGAATTGGGATTCAGCGAGTAGGAGCGATCGGCTCTTTTCAGGGTTGGAAACCGCTTGCGCCGCTGACTCAGTGGGCGGTAGTTAAAAGCTAAAATGCGATCGCTCTTTTTCCAATAAAGCTATAATCAATAATATCCTCTGGAATGAGAGTGATAATGCCAGACGAATCATCTGTAGATCCTTATTTAGATCGACTGTTTGAAGACTATTCCAACACTGAAGTTCTCGAACTACAGCAATATCTGTCTGAATGGGATAGAGGAACTTATCGAACTGTGGCCCAAAGTGTGTTAGACCATTCACAAAGAAAAGGATTTGATCCACTCAAATATTTGCGTAAAGCACACAACTTCAACACCAGAGGTGCTGTAAGAGTTCCTCGCACGGGATATCGGCAGGATGGAGCCGCTGTTTACCGAAAGGGCAATGAGTTTTTAATTGTGCGACCTGACCAGTATGGTGTTGAGAAAATCGTGACTTATGGCATTAATGAGGAATAGCGATATGGCACAAGTTCAGAACAAATTAGCGCTGGGGCAGGATATTATTGTGCAACTTTTGGCACAGTTGACAGTTGACTATCAAAACACTAAATCAGAGCGCAAAGAGATATCTCAGAGGTATCTTGGTTCCGAGGAAGATTTTTCGTTTCTGGAGGAGCTTGAGTTAGTAACAGTAAGTATTCGCGGTTATGCTAGTCAGATTGAGGAGCGCGCAGAGGTTGAGAATCGCGAGCAAGCGATCGCAGAGTTACATCAGCTTAGGGTGTTCGATCGTTCTGCGATCGCTCAGTTTTATGATGAGACGCGATCGGGCTATCTTCAAATGCGAGCCTATATCCGAATGCTGGACTATTTGCGGTTGCTGGTGTTGGAGTATTTGCAAATGGAAGAGCGATAGATTAGCGCAATAGCTAGGAGACTGAAATACAGTCATTTTTCAATCTGCCTCGACTTATTTTCCCTAAAACAGGAATTTAAGGACTTTTGCGCGCTCGGCGGGACAAGTTTGCGGCAGTATTGTAGGAAGATTTCTTCGGGAGAAAGGTAAAATTTTTGGGACTAACTTTATAATTTATTTTCCTCTTTTACGATCGATCGGGTTAATGCCATTGGCGATAATAATCTAGTTTATAACCATAGTCTTTGAACAGCATAAGCATCAAACACTTCATCACGGCTGACTAAAACTAAAGCATGATTAATGGATTGGGCAATTAAAATGCGATCGAATGGATCGCGATGATGGAATGGTAGGTGGCGAACCTGTACAGTATCCGCAAATGAAATTGGCAGTAATAAGATCCCAGCAGCAGGTAACTGAGCTTCGATGTCTGCATAGTTTGCTTGCAGTGTCAGTTTACCAATGCTGATTTTGATGGCAATTTCCCAAAGACTGGCAATACTCAAATAGACTCTATCGGCGGATTCAATCTGCTCCTTCAAGGTAACTGATAGGTTAGGAGTATTTTCTGAAAACCAAATAAAGGCATGGGTATCGAGGAGCAATGCACTCATTCCATATACTCCTGGAAATCCTCTAATGGTGCATCAAAATCATCAGCAAGCGGTAAGACAAACGTGCCTTTCATCATCCCGGCTTGACGTTTCTTTTGAGGAGGATTTACGGCAACCTCATTATTTCCATATTTTGCAGCCAAGAATTCTACATAGTGCAAAACTTCCTGTTTCAGGGAATCTGGCAACTTGACCAGAGTTTCTAGGATGGTGGTTTCTAGCATTAGATAACCTCTTGCTGGATAAGCTCATAATAACAATCGCAACGCTCTAAAGTTCTGCCAGGTGCCAAAAAGTCATCCCATTTTCAGTATGACTGAGCAAAATCCCTAAATCTTCGAGGCTTTCCAGACAGTCGAGAATGACTTTTTGTTTGCGGCTGGCTGCTTTGAAATGGGCGGTGACTTGGGCGGCTGTCCATTCGCCGCTTTGGGTGCGAAATAAGTCGCGGATGGCAGAAAGTTGCTCTTTGAGGGTTTTGGGGAAGGGTTGTTGTTCCGTGGGAGTAATGGCGGTTTCGGTTTCGGTGGTGATGCCTGCAAGGGATGGTTGCACGTAGGTTTCGCCTGGGGCTTGGTAGTCGGGACGCAGCCAGCGAATTAGTCCGTTGCGTTCTTCTTCGGCGCGTTGGGCGTTGAGGGTGACGAGGTTTTCCAGGATTTGGTCGTCGGTGAGGGTGGATTCCCAACCATAGGCGGCAAATACGGCGACATCAAGTTCGTCGTGGATTTGTTTGAGGGTGGAGACTAAGGCTTTTTGGTTGAAGGCTTTGTCTTTGTCGTCGAGGGGTTCGCCTTTGCGGAGTTTTTCGAGGAGGTTGTACATCGCGGTGATGGTGACTTCGGGGTGAGTGGCTTGGACTCGTTTGCGGTGGCTGTCGAGGCGTTCTCCGAGTTCTCGGATGGTTTGTTTTTGGGGGTCGGTGGGGTCGGGGAAGGGGAATGGGTCGAAACATCGAGTTTTGTTGTAACGAGGTCTATCTTCTAATGTTCCGCCTGCTGCCAGCGACCAAGTAACATGAACTCGACTAGAAAGAACTCCTAAGAAATAAGCATCATCAAGGGCGATCGCAATCAACATATTATCAGGTATTACTTCACGGGGAAGAAAGACGAATACTCTATGCTTCGCAGTCTCTACTGTAGCAATATAACGCTGTAGTCCCTTTAGTGCTGGTCGAAGTTCTGTTCTGGGACGACCAAATATCCACCAGTTTTCTCGGAGGCTCTTATCACGGTTAGTATCTCGTTCAGGTTTAACTTTATCCAACACCCATTGGAATGCTTTTGGATATAGTTCTTGAGCATTATCAGCTTTTAAGCCAAATAAATCAATGACGCGCACATTGCGAGAACGTTGCATAAAGTCTCGTCCATTGATGTATGGGAAAAGAACCTCAGACTCAATCTCTCCAAAGTCAGATTGCTCGACAATAAACCCGGAACTAAATAGCATAACACCGCGACTGGATATCCTATCATTAGCCAGGAGTTGTTGAGATTGAGTTAAATCAGAACCCGCTTGAAGGTTACTAAAAATTAGCCCTACATTCTGCAACTGCACTTGAACTTGCTCTGCTGAGTCTTCCGGTGTCTCTCCCTCACACTCAGCAACTACTGTACCAAATTCGGCAATCCTTACAGGATTTTTGAGGTCATCTAATTCACCTGCTGTAATTGCAATTCTGACTGCTGCCCCTCCATCAATCCAAGGGTGATCGGGAATAGCAAAAATTAATCTGGTTGGAATCTTTTGCGTAAAATGAAAATCCAGAACTTTCCGCTGCCGAACTTGGCGAATACTGTTTGTGGTAATAAACCCAAAGCGTTTAATTTTGCTCGCTCTAGTTAGTTCCGCTGCCTTGTGCCACCAATACATTACGAAATCCACAGTATCCGGTACATCCTTATAGACTTTCCTCAACTTTTCTGCATATCCATCTCCCAACATTTCCCGCATTCTCGCATTGCCAATAAACGGCGGATTCGACACTATATAATCGGCCTCCTGCCACTCGGCCGCCCTTGCATTCAAATACCGATAAATTGTTACTTGGTTTGTAGGATCAGGCACATTTTCCCCCGTCACCGGACTTTTCATCATCCGTCCGCCCCAGCGAGTTCTCACCTCCCCCGCCGCATCCACATCCGGTTCTATTCCGTCATAGGCCAACACCGCATCCCGGCATTCAATATTGTTGTACTCCCGCAACACAGGTTCGATCGGCGGAATATCGCCAAACCGCCGAAAATGCCACTGCAAATACCCAATCCAAATCACCAAATCCGCGATCGCCGCCGCCCTAGGATTGAGCTCAATTCCCAAAAACTGACTCGGATTAACTTGAGCAATATCTAACAGCAACTGCGCCGATCCGGTGACATCCTCCAAGCGCCGCAACACCTCCGATTCCAACCCCTTCAACAAATCCAACGTCACATAAAGGAAATTACCCGATCCGCACGCCGGATCGAGAATCTTCACCTGTTGTAACTCCGTCAGAAATGCTTCTAAAACTGAGCTCGCCTTTTTCCTTTGATTTGCAGTCGGTTCCGATTCCCCCGCGTTCAGCAACTGTTTAACCTCCGCTTGTACCGCAATCCAGCGATCGCCCAAAGGCTCCATCACCACAGGCTTTACCAACCTTTCCACATACGATCGCGGCGTATAATGAGCCCCCAATTTACTTCTTTCCCGCGCATCCAGCGCCCTTTCCAACAACGTCCCAAAAATCGCCGGTTCCACATTGCACCAATCCCGCTTCGCCGCCTGCAACAACACTTCCAACTGCGCCTTTGTCAGCGCAAACGCCTGCGACTCGGCAAACAATCCGCCATTAAACCGCAACAGTTTGCCATGAAAGCCAAAACTCGTCCCCTCATTCATCGCCTCCCACAGCGCCTCTACCTCCGGCTTAAAAGTCTTCGGATTGAGAATCCACCGCGTTTCCAGCGCCTGCGTAAACAAATGTTCCTTCAGCAACCCTACATCCTCAGCAAACATGGTGAAAATACAGCGCATCAAAAACTGGGCGACTTGCTGCGGATCGACATTCGCCTCCATCCGCTTGGCCAACTCTGCCAAATCTGCCGCCACTTCCCGCGTCACCCGCGCCGCAATTTTCTCTGGATTGCGCTGCTGCGGATTGCTAAAAATATCGACAAACAAATCGAAAACATCGGCTTTCCGCAACTCAATTAGCCCGATTTCTCGCCGCGCCCCATAGCCGCCATAATCGCCGCTAAAACCCATCCATAATTCAAAATGATCGCCAATATCGCAAGTTAACAAAAAGGGCGGTTTGCTGCTGAGACTGCGGGTATAGGCGATCGCCTGCACAAACGCTTTTTCCATCTCTCGCAAATAGGTATTTGTCCCCCGCTTTGCCGTTCCCTTTTTGCTCGTTGTTCCGCCCTGTTTTGCCTCGATTAAAAAATGCTCGGCTTTGTAAAAATCAACAAACCCCGGAGTTACTTTGCCGCTGGGGTGAAAAATTTTGACATCTTTATCAAAGCAGTAGGGATCGTTGGGAATTCTGCCTTTATCAAAAGGGCGATCGACTCCCAGCGCATCGCACATTTCCGCAAAAAACAACTGGTAGTTTGCCCGTTCGTTACCGCTAGAACCCGCCCAGCGTGTAATGAATGTTTCGACACGCGTGCGATCGGCCTCATTCATGCTTCAACCCTGCTGCTTGCTTTTTCCTGATTCTATACTTCGATCGGTTTGAATTGGCGATTTATCTTGCGATTTTGGTTGGAAACTCCTGGCACCGATTACCCAGTGGGCGGCAGTTAAGAGGTAAAATAATCCCCAATCTTCTATTTAGAAACACTTTGGCGAGATTTGAGTTCATAGTAGATGGCCCACCAGTATCACAACAAGCTCGTAGGCGAACTCTTCTTAAAGCTTGGAAAGTGACAGTGAGGCAAGAGGCTGAAAAATACTGGTCTTCGGAGCAGAAAACAGCTACTGGCCTAGTGATGATTCAGATAACTTATTTCTACGATTCTGTTAAAATCGATGTAGACAACATAGTAAAGCCAATTCAAGATGCAATTATCGGGCTAGCCTATGTCGATGACGATCAAGTAACTGATGTTCTAGTCCGCAAGAGGAATTTATCAACTAACTTTAAAGTAGAAAATATGACCTCGATTCTAGCGGAAGGATTTGCCCGTGGTAATGAATTCTTGCACATTGTCGTAATTGATGCTCCTGACAAAGAGGTACTGACATGATCGCAACCCCAACTGCAAACATAGAAAGAGAGCAACTGCTGAAACTAGCAGAGGAGTATCGTGAGAAAGGTTATGAAATTTCATTTCATCCAAACTCTGAAGATTTACCGGACTTCCTTAAAAGCTATCGCCCGGATCTGATAGTGCGCCGGGGCGAAGAATCGGTGGTTATTGCAGTCAAGTCACGCGCTTCACTCAAGTCACCCTCTACTACATATCTACGTAATTTAGCCCAAGCAGTAGCAGAAAATCCCGGCTGGAGGTTTGAGTTAGTGATGACTAACTCGGAGGATGCAGTCGATATTTCCCAAGCTGAGGATTCTTTTCAAGAGCATGAAATAGAGTTGGGTTTGCAAGTCGCAAAGCAACTTGTAACACAACATCTAGAGTCAGCAATGCTATATTCTTGGTCTTTAGTTGAGGCAACTTTGAGGATTGTTGCCCATAAAGAAGAGCTAAGTTTGCAAAGATTAGAACCGCTGTATTTAGTGAAACAACTGACGGTTGAGGGCGTGATTTCTAAATCCGAATATCAGTTATTAATGAATGCGCTTTCTTTGCGGAACGCTATTGCTCATGGGTTTAAAACTACACAACTTACGCACAATTCTGTGTGCGAACTGATTGAGGTAACAGAGAAAATATTGAAAGATAATAGGGCGGTTGTCTAAAGCAAAAAGGTTGGGTTTCCTTTCGTTAACCCAACCTATTAATAATGTAATGAAATCAAACTTCAGAGTTTAGCCTTGATTCACCACAGTCGGTTTTAAACTTTCCTGTGACTTCGATCGATCTAAACCATTTTGAACTTCCACAGATTCCTTAATCGGTTTCCGGGCTTCAATTAAACTCAAAGCTTTGTTGACACCTTCAGGTAAAATCACTACCAAACTGCCGGCTGGTGCCTCATCTAAAGCTTTGTTAACGGCCGTTGTTTCGTCGAGAATCAACTCGTATTCAACTTGAGATTTGTTTGCGGTTCCTGCTGAAATCGCCTCTGCAATTCCCTGGCAAATTAACTTTGCCACAACACCGGGTTCTCGCCCGCGCCTGTCAATATCTTCTTTGACAATAATACGATCGAACATCTCGGCCGAAAGTTTACCCAGCGTGACAAAATCTTCATCTCGGCGGTCTCCGGGGGCACCTACTACCCCAATCCGCCGTCCCGGCCAATTCAGCACGAAACTGCCCAAAGCTTTGTAGCTGTGGGGGTTGTGGGCGTAGTCGAGTAAAGCGTGGTAGCTGCCCAAATTAAACAAGTTCATCCGTCCCGGAGTTTGGCCCACCGATGCTTGGAAACTTGACAAAGCAGCGCGAATATCTTCTATTTTCAATCCTTGGGCAAAAGCAGCCAAACAAGCTGCTAAAGCATTGGCAATCATAAACGGCGCCCGCCCGCCCATCGTCAGCGGCACGTTAACAGCCTGCTCAATTCTCAGCGTCCAATCGCCTTTTAAGATCGACAAATACCCATTTTCGTAAATCGCTGCCAGCCCGCCCGCAGCGGTATGTTTGGCAACCAGTTCGTTGTCCGGGTTCATGGAAAAATATGCAATTTGAGCCTTGACACGCTGCGCCATTTGTGATACCAGCGGGTCGTCTGCATTTAAAACTGCATAGCCTTTGGGCATTACCGACTCGACGAGCACGCTCTTGAGTTTGGCCAGTTGTTCCACGGTGTCGATGTCGCCAATTCCCAAGTGATCGGCTGCGACGTTCAAGACGACGCCGACATCGCACTGATCGAAGCCGAGGCCCGATCGCAAAATTCCGCCTCTAGCCGTTTCCAGCACCGCTACTTCCACCGTCGGATCAGACAAAATCAACTGAGCACTCTGCGGCCCGGTATTGTCTCCGCTTTCGACCAAATAATCACCGATGTAAGTGCCGTCGGTAGTCGTGTAGCCAGTAATCTGACCTGTCTGCTTGACAATGTGAGCGAGTAGGCGAGTTGTTGTAGTTTTGCCGTTGGTTCCCGTTACCGCTAAAATCGGCACCCGGCTGGGTTGAGGCGAGGGGAAAAGCATATCGAAGACGGCGCCGGCGACGTTGCGGGGTAAACCTTCACTCGGGGCGACGTGCATTCTGAAACCCGGTGCTGCGTTGACTTCGACGATGACGCCATTGACATCGCGCAGGGGTTGGGAGATGTCGGGAGTTACTACGTCAATGCCGGCGATGTCCAAACCGATAATTTTGGCGACTCTGGAAAACAGCCAGACGTTTTCTGGGTGAATTTCGTCGGTGCGATCGACTGCAATTCCACCGGTACTCAAGTTTGCTGTCGCGCGCAAAAATACTCTTTCGCCGGCGGGCAATACCGAGTCCATCGCGTATCCTTGTTTTTGCAGCAAATCCAGGGACAATTTGTCGATCGTGATCCGGGTGAGCACGTTGTCGTGTCCGTCTCCTCGCTGCGGGTCGCGGTTTACTTCTTCAATAAGCTGTTCTACTGTAGACTTGCCGTTACCCACGACGTTAGCGGGGACTCGTTCTGCGACTGCTATGACTTGCCCGTTGACTACCAATACTCTGTGATCACGGCCGACGTAATAGCGCTCGACGATCACACTTTTTGTTTTTGATGCGGCGCTGGCTAAGTCGTAGGCTTCTTCTGCTGCTTCCCAGGAATTGATGTCGATCGTAATGCCGCGGCCGTGGTTGCCGTCTAGGGGTTTGAGGACGATCGGATAACCGCCGACATCTTCGATCGCCCCGCGCAGTTCATCCAAATAATGAATCACCGTTCCTCTGGGAACCGGCACGCCGGCGCTGGCGAGGATATTTTTGGTACCTTCCTTGTCACAGGCAAGTTCTACCCCCAAAACTCCCGTCCGGTTGCTCAGAGTTGCCTGAATCCGCTTTTGGTGAACCCCGTAGCCGAGTTGAATCATAAACCGGGCGCTCAAAGGTATCCAAGGAATGCCGCGCGCTTCTGCTTCCTTAATCAGTGTTTCCGTGCTCGGCCCCAGGGCCGCCGAAGCAGCAAACTCTCTCAGGTCTCTCAAATCTTGGACTAATTCTGCTGCTGGATAAGTGCCTGTCTCGGCAATGCTTTGGCACATCCGCACGCCCGCCCGGGCTGCATAGCGACCAGCTTGTTCGTTTTGATACTCGATTACTACTTGGTAAATGCCTGGGGTCGCAGTCTCGCGGGTACGGCCGAACCCGACCGGCATCCCTGCCATTTCCTGAAGTTCTAGGGCGACGTGTTCGATTACGTGTCCCATCATTGTGCCTTCTCTGACCCGTTGCAGGAATCCTCCCTGATGGCCTGGAGAACAATGATGGTCGTTCAAACTCGGAAGTGCGGCGATCAACCCTTCGTAGAAGCCAGGAATTTCGGATGTTTTTTTATCTGCCCACTCCTCTAAATCCAGACGCATCAGGACGAGTTTCTGGCGTCGGATGCTCCAGTAGTTGGGGCCGCGTAAGGTCTGGATTTTAAGTATTTTCATGGCAGTTAGAGGGGTATGGGGCGCGAAATCTTATAGATAATTGGAGCATTTATTCAATTTCGATCTAGATTGCTCGATAGACTGTTCGCTACGAACAGTTTGGGAGTGAATTTCCAGTTATGGGCTACCCAATTGAAAATTTATGCCCCTGCGATCGGCTAAAAACAAGTACAGGTTCATGGCTAGCAAAAACTCAAAGCCCGAAGCTAGAATTTTCTGTGGTTCGGCCTCCTGGGGTCAGCCCGTGGCTGCTTCGGAATCTATTCTATTGTGGTATCCATGATTCGGCCGGAATGCCGCTTAATTTCTGCCGAATCAATGACAAGAGATGTTCTACGTTAGTTGGCTGTGCGGCATTCGGGGGGCCAGCCAGACTCGGAACACGCTCCCGATGGCATTGGCTTGCCTAGGGGCATATTGTAGCAATCTCCGTGACACAGGACGTGCAAGCGCATATTGAACAGGCTTAAGGGTTCTGTCGCTCCTACCATAGACTCATTGGTATAAAAATTTTCCCTAGAATCAACAATAGTCACAGTGCCTTTACCGAGAATTTTCATAGTATCGTCTCCCTCAAACAAGGCGCAGGTGTCTTCGTCAATACCAATAGCGAGGCGATCGGGATGGCAAGCCACAGCCGACAGCAAGCGAGCCATGCGGTTGCGGTTGTGAAAATGCTGATCTACGATGATCTCAGGAATAATGTTAAGTCCGTTTGCCATGTCTACTAAAGAGCGGTTCGGTGACGCACCACTCCCGCCGCCTGCAATCATGTGATATCCCATCACCGCAGCGCCCGCGCTGGTGCCAGCCAGGGTAATCTTGCCTTCGAGAGTTTCTTTGCGAATTTTCTCCATCAGCGGGGTGTCCGCCAGCAGCCCACAAAGCCGCAGTTGGTCGCCGCCTGTGATGAATACGCCCGTACAGTCTTCTAAGTAATCTTTCCAGACGGGGTTTTCGCCTTGTTCGCGTTCGCGGATGTCCACTACTTTGACTGCGCTAACGCCCATTTCGTCAAATATGGTGCGGTAGCGGTTGCTAATTCCTTCGGGATCTCGCGAAGCGCAGGGAACGATCGCCAGCCGAGCGTTTGCACCCCCAGCACGGCAAAAAAAGGTGTTCAGAATCTCTCGCCCGTGAACTTTGTCTTCGGCTCCCCCGATGACCATAATCGAGGTTTTTGTGCGCGGGGGAATATTGTGTTCAAGGGCTTGAGATGTCAACTGCTGCATGGTGTGTCTTCCTCTGTTGGATGTGAAATTCAATTTTGCCGTGGCTGTGCGTAGAATAGGGCTTTTTAAGAATAAATATTTGTTGGTGCGAGCGAGGTGCGATCGCCGATCGCACTATCCCGCAGTTGTTTGGGGGCGAGTTTACTTGCAGTCGCTGTCATGAAAAACAGATTATTTTTGTACACAACCTGCCCGCCGACACAGGAAGAGAATTTAACTTGCCAAAATTTTCAGAAATTATAAGAAATTATAAAGAATAAAGCAATTACTGAAAACTGAACTCCCTCTAAAGGTCAAACTAGAGGTGATGTATCAATGAAATTCCAATAATTGTGCGATTTGACGTTGTTACCCTATTTCCAGAATTTTTCCGGGCTCCCCTAGAGTCGGGACTGATGGGCAAAGCCTTAGCTAAAAAGATTGCTGAGGTGAATTTTGTCAATCCCCGCGATTTTACCACAGACAAACACCAGCGAGTCGATGATGAGCCTTACGGGGGCGGAGTGGGGATGCTGATGAAACCGGAACCGATTTTTGCTGCGGTGGAGTCGCTGCCGGTTTTGCCGAGGCGGGAGGTGATTTTGCTGACTCCCCAGGGGGAACCGATGCAGCAGGCGATGTTTCGGGAGTTGGCGGCGGATCGCGATCAGTTGGTGTTGATTTGCGGTCATTATGAAGGTGTGGACGATCGAGTCCTGCATTTGGTCACTCGCGAGGTGTCTTTGGGGGATTTTGTGCTCACGGGGGGCGAAATTCCGGCTTTGGCTTTGATTAATGGAGTTTTGCGATTGCTGCGGGGAACTGTGGCGAAGGAAGATTCGCTAAAGTTTGAGAGTTTTGAAGACGGACTTTTGGATTATCCGCAGTACACTCGACCGGCGGATTTTCGGGGATTGAAGGTGCCCGATGTGTTGCTGTCGGGTAATCACGCAGAAATTGCTCGCTGGCGCAGGGAACAGCAAATTGAAAGAACGCGCCAAAGGCGATCGGATTTGTATGAGGTTTGGTTGCAAGAGAGGGAAGAATAGGAGAAAGGGCGATCGCACCGGTGGTCAGAAACCGGGTTTTTTGCAGTAATACTTCGTTGCAGTCCACAGATTTGGTAAAAAACCCGGTTTCTTTGGTCTTGATGCGTAAATCCCGTATATTTAAGAGCCTAATAAATTTTGGATTCGCGTTTGTAAGTCTTTGAGTTCAGGAGAGCGATCGAGAAGTCCCCATAATTTTCTAGCGTTTCCAGCATTAACCCTTCTCTCCCCCCTCCAACAGCTTTAGGATTGCCATAGCTGCTGAGGAAAGCAGCAAAAAAAAATATTTAACACTCGGCTCTGCCTTAAAAAATAAATTCACTTATCTCCCTGAAAATATGAAATAATTGTCTTCTACTATACTTACCAAACCTTCCTTTTACATGAACATCCGCATCGGCAATGGCTACGACATTCACTGCTTAGTTCCGGATCGTCCTCTCATCCTAGGCGGTGTCAATATTCCTCACGAATTAGGATTACTCGGCCACAGCGACGCCGACGTACTTACTCACGCTATCATGGATGCTATGCTGGGAGCTCTCAGCTTAGGAGATATCGGTCTTTATTTCCCGCCAACTGACCCGAAATGGAAGGGTGCGGATAGTCTCGTATTGCTGGCACAAGTCAATCAGTTAATATTAGATAAAGGCTGGGAAATCGGTAATATTGATTCGGTGGTAGTGGCCGAACGTCCGAAGCTGAAACCCCATATTGAGCAAATGCGCGATCGGCTTTCTGCTGTCCTACAATTAAAACCTGACCAAATCGGCATCAAAGCTACTACCAACGAAAAGCTAGGTCCCGTGGGGAGAGAAGAAGGAATTGCAGCCTATGCTGTAGTTTTGTTGGGCAAAAAATAGAACTCTAGCATCTCTAATTGACTGTAAAGTTAATCTCAAATCCAACATCGCTAGGAAGCCTGAAATCATGGACACTGACACTTGGGAGTTACAATAATTACCCGTAGACGCGGATGTGATCGCGTTGGATAAGGACGATAACATAGTCGTGCTAATCGAGGTTAAAATTATTCAAGCTCAAGAAACAGCCGCGAAACAGAAAATTATCGCTCGCGCGATCGATTGGCTGAAAGCTGTGTTAGCTAAGCTGTCTGAAAGAAACGCGATCGTTCCCTATGCTATGTTTATTGACGCGGAACAAATTTTGATTTTCAAATGGGATGGTGTGAATTTATCGGAGCCTGTTTGCACTCTAAATACTGGTGAAATATGTCGCTATTATATGCCGACTTTTGGCAGTCAATGGCTCTCGGAGCGTACCCTTGGGGGGCTGATAGAATCGTGGCTGCATGACTTAGATTATAACTGGAAATCCGAAATTCCTCCAGCATCAGAACAGATATCAGCCATCGGTTTGCTGCCATTACTCGCAGGTGGAACAACAAAATCAGGAGTGGAATTAGGTGGCAATTATATATATCGAGACCAACTTTCTGATGAGTATTGCTACAGGGCGTGAGGCTGAAGCAATTATGTTGCTCAGAGATTTGTCCTCATCAGTTCAGTTAGTCATACCCAGCGTTTGTTATATGGAGGCTTGGTCAGCTTTCGAGGACGAGTTGAAGCGACAAAACTCTTTTAAGGAACAGCTAAGCCGTCAAATTAGCGAAACAAAGCGAGATGTTACCTCTGAAAAGGTTCCATCTCTATCTCTTCACCTAGAAGAGTCATTAGTTTACTATATCGAACGAATAGATGAAATTGAATTAGGGTTGCGTGAAGCAATTTTTCTGATGTCATAGAATGCCGAAATGATTGCATTAAATCCAGAGATTATTCAAGCAACTTTAAACACACCTATCATCAAAAAAGATCCAACAGACAATTTGATTCTACACAGTATCCTCAGTCATGCCCGATCGCATTCTACAGAAACCAAAGTATTTCTCAGCGGTAACGTCAAAGAATTTGGTCTACCGGAAGTTCAAGATGTTTTGCGAGAAGCCGGGATTACAAAGTATTTCGCTGTCACTAAAAACTTTCTAGGTTGGCTACAATCTCAGTCATAGTTACACGCAGATGGTAAACTAAAAAATTATGAAAATTTCTATGATGCTACATTCAAGACTGCGCTGGCTGGCGATTTTACTGGCGGCAATTGCCACTATAACTCTGTCTGCGTGCACTCCAGCCCGATCGAACTTAGTAAACAGGCTCATCGTTCCCACCCCCAGCGGTCCGGGTACCTTTAACTACCCGCTAAATCAATCTGCATACAGCGTTTTTGGCTATATGTACGAGGGATTGATCAACGAAAACGGCTTGACATCGCAGCTAGAACCCGGTTTAGCCGAGTCCTGGGAAGTTTCTAAAGATGGCAAAAAGATTGTCTTCACCCTGCGAGAGGGTTTGAAATGGTCGGACGGCCAACCTCTGACTACTGATGACATTATCTTCAGCTATGAAAAGATTTATTTCAATGACAAAATTCCTAGCGGTTTGAAAGATATTCTGAGGGTTGGCATCAGCGGCCAATTTCCCACAGTCAAAAAACTCGACAGCCGCCGCGTGGAATTTTCCGTTGCAGAACCCTTTGCTCCATTTATTAGATATGCTGGGGGAATCCCAATTTTACCAGCTCATATTTTACAGGAAGCTGTCGAAAATACAGATGCAGACGGCAACCCTAAATTCCTGACTACTTGGGCCACGGATACTGACCCTAAAAAAATTGTCGGAAATGGTCAATATCGAATGCTGAGCTACACTCCCAATCAGCGCGTGGTTTTGGAACAAAATCCGTATTATTGGCGCAAAGATGCTGAGGGAAATCCTCAACCTTACATCCAGCAAATTGTTTGGCAAATTATCGAAAATACTGATAATCAACTGCTGAATTTTAGATCGGGCGATTTGGATACTCTGAATGTGGAGCCGGAAGTGTTTCCCCTGCTGAAACGGGAGGAAAAACGCGGCAAATATACGGTCTTTAACGGCGGGCCGGATACTGGCAGCGTGTTTATGTGTTTCAATCTGAATAAGGGGCGCAATGCTCAAAATCAGCCGTTTGTAGACCCGGTTAAGTCTCGCTGGTTCGCTAGTAAGGAATTTCGGCAGGCGATCGCCTACGGCATCAACCGATCCGCCATGACTAACAATATCTATCGCGGGCTGGGCGCGCCGCTGCATTCCCCCATTCCGGCGCAAAGCCCGTTCTACCTGTCCCCAGAAGAGGGATTGAAAACTTACAGTTACGATCGGCAAAAAGCCAAAGAGTTACTGTTAAGTGCTGGTTTCAAGTATAATAGTAACGAGGAATTGTTGGATGCTGAAGGCAACAAGGTGCGATTTACGTTGTTGATGGCGGCGGGTAAAAAAGTTCGGGAACAAATGGCAACGCAAATTAAGCAAGACTTGGGCAAACTGGGGATGCAAATTGATACGCAGTTCCTGAGTTTTAACACTTATGTGGAAAAGCTGCGATTGACGCGGAATTGGGATACTTACCTCGGCGGTTTTACGGGAGGTACTGAACCGCACAGCGGCTACAATATTTGGTCTGTTAACGGCACACTGCACAGTTTCAACCAGGGCCCGCAAGCCGGAGAACCACCGATCAAGGGTTGGAAAGTTGACGACTGGGAGCAGAAAATCGATGACCTTTATGTGAAGGCTTCCCAGGAGCTTGATGAGGCGAAGCGCAAGGAGCTTTATGGAGAAACGCAGCGGATTATAGCGGAACAAGTTCCTTTTGTTTATATGGTAAATCCGCTGACTTTTGAGGCGGTGCGCGATCGCGTTTCGGGAATTCGCTACAGTGCCCTCGGCGGTGCTTTCTGGAATTTGTACGATCTGAAAATAACAGAATAGTCAGTTGTTATTAATTATTTGTTAGTTGTTATTGGTTATTTTTTACTAATGATAACGAACAACTAACAACGGACAACGGACAACGGATAACTGACAACTGGCTAATATTTATGGAACCTAAAATTTTACAGAAGTTACTCGAATCAGTTGCCACTGGCGATGTGAGTCCGATCGCAGCTTTGGATAAATTAAAGCATTTTGACTTTGAACAAGTCGGCGATTTTGCCAAAATTGACCACCACCGCACTCTAAGAACGGGTTTTCCTGAAGTAATTTGGGGCCCAGGGAAAACGCCAGACCAAATTGTTGAAATTATCGAGGCGATGCGCGGGCGAAATTCTGCGGTGATGGCCACACGAATCGAACCGGAAGTTTTCGAGCAACTGCAACAAAAAATACCCGATTTGTGCTACTACCAAAAGGCTCGAATTTGTGCAATTTCTCCTAATTCCCCAACTCCGCAGCATCCGGGTACTGTGACTATTATCAGTGCGGGAACGGCGGATTTGCCTGTAGCGGAAGAGGCGGCAATTACTGCGGAACTTTGCGGTTTTCAGGTGCGACGTTTGTGGGATGTCGGAGTTGCCGGCATTCACCGCTTGCTGAGCAACCGGCACGTGATTGCCGATGCTGATGTGTTGATTGCGGTTGCGGGCATGGAAGGTGCTTTGGCGAGTGTAGTTGCGGGTTTGGCAGATTGTCCGGTGATTGCTGTGCCGACGAGTGTAGGTTACGGCGCGAGTTTTGGCGGGATTGCTCCTCTTTTAACTATGCTCAATTCTTGTGCGGCTGGTGTGGGCGTGGTGAATATTGATAATGGGTTTGGCGCGGCGATTTTGGCTTGTCAAATTCTGAGAACTGCTGGCAGAGTGGGAAGAAGAGGAGAGGGGGAGAATGGGAGAGAGGGGGAATAGTTAGAAACCCCCTCTATCAGATAAGACTAAGGCCAACGGTCACAGGACGATCGATTTTTAGGGTGCATCTTGCACCATTCTCGCTTAACAGGCTTTCCGGCCTGTTCCACAAAGAGTGAGTTTTCTTGTGGGGAGGAGGGGTTGGGCATCCTGCCCGCCCGTAAAAAACCTAATTGAAAATGGTGCAACATCTCAGGTGCGTCAGACTCCGTTATTGAAATATTGTTGAAGATTTCGGGTAGTAGAGCACCTTACTATATATGCCAGTTGCGTCTAGGACTGCCAGACTCGGCGGTTGAAACCGCGTCTAAACTTCCCTCTCGTCCCAGCAGAGGGCGACTAAAAAATACAGGAGGTATGATTCAAGCCGGATTTGATATTACTTGCTGCCCAGCCAAATCGGATAAGCAGAAGAATCCTCAGCTTTTAACTTTTGCGCCTGATAACTCTTGCTAGTCCAAGCAGCAACTGTTTGCAGGCTTTCTGTCAAAGAACTTTCGCTGCCAAACGTTTCAAATCCCAAAGTCCACCACGCGCTGCCGTTAATGTTCAACTGAGTAAGTTCCACGGTGCAGCCTTCAGGAATTGGGGCTTCTACTGGCACTGACCTTACCGCACCCGACTCCGAAACTTGATAAAGACGCTGCGCTCGCTTTTTCTTGACTGCCACCCACTTTCCTGTCGCTATAATATCCGCCGGTATCGGCGCCATCGTGTCCGCACAAACCCACTTCAGCCACTTTTCGGCTTTGCCTTCCCAGCGGTTGCCGAACTGCATCATCCCCAACTCTCCCTGACGCCACTTTACCTCCAAGGTTTTCCCACGCAGCTTCACTCCCAAGTAGTCGCAGCTTGGTACTAGCAAATATATGTCTTCCCGCTCTTCAGGAGGCGAAAGATACCCGCCGAGACTCTCGCTTCCAAACCATTGATTGATTGATTTTGGCAGTGCACCGCTATAAAACCACCGCATTTCCAGACTGGCCCGCATAAATTTTTCCTCCGTTCCACAATTTTCGTCAAACCCAGACTGGATTTGCCATACACCATCGACTTTTGTGCCTCTCCACTCTATCCTCCCCCCTCCGGGGCCCAGAGTCTACCCACAGTCATACCATTTTAGATTTTAGATTTTAGATTTTAGATTTGGGAAAGACTGACTATATAAGGGTTTAGAGCTTGCCTACAGTTGCATTTTTTTTTAAAACTGGTGTCAGAGCGAGGTCTTTTAAAAAAATTTCTCACAATCCTTTACATATCTTCACAAGTCTGTTACATTTATTTACAGTACACTAAAAACCATTTAGGAAAAAAAACATGAGTAACAGAGGCTTAATGCTGGACGACCAAGGCAAAATGAACAATTTTGCGATCGAGCCGACAGTATACATCGATGACGAACCCCGCACCGGCTTCACCCCCTACGCAGAACGCTTAAACGGCCGCCTTGCCATGATTGGCTTTGTTTCTCTCTTGGCTTTAGAAGTTTCGACCAAGCACGGGCTGATTAGCTGGCTGACTCACCTGTAATGATTTTGTTAACAATTAAACTATATGGCTATGGCTCGCTGGCGGTACACAAACAGCGATCCATAGCTTAACTATTTTTAGGATCAAGGTTTGGTGAGACAATTAAAATTAAATATTTTACTGTTACCCTACCCGTAAAAAGAATGCTCAAACGAATTGCGGCAATACTTCTGGTGGTTCTAAGCCTCACCTTGACCGGTTGTGTGTCTAAAGTCACCGGACTCAAAAGCTACGTTGATACTGGCGATGGCTATCAGTTTCTCTATCCTAACGGCTGGCTGCCGATCGCGGTTTCTAACGGGCCCGATGTGGTGTTCCGCGATTTGATTCAGCAAACCGAGAACGTCAGCGTGGTAATCAGTCCAGTCGGGAAGGACAAAACTCTGGCGGATTTGGGTTCGCCGACGGATGTGGGATACAAGCTCAGCAAAAGTGCGATCGCCCCGGCTGATTCCGGCCGCGAAGCTGAATTAGTCAATGCAGAAGCTCGTGAATCGCGATCGAAAAACTATTACATTTTAGAATACGCCGTTAAGTTGCCAAACCAAGAACGCCACAACTTAGCGAGTGTAGCAGTCAGCCGTGGCAAACTTTTTACCCTTAACGTTTCCACTACCGAAGAACGCTGGCCCAAGGTAAAAGAAGCTTTTGAGAAAGTTGTTAAATCTTTTTCTGTTTATTAGGGAATTGGGAATTGGGAATTGGGCATGGGGCATGGGGCATTGTTGACTGTTGACTGTTGACTGTTCGCTGTTGCTGTTGACTGTTCGCTGGAAACCTCACCACAGTTAACTGACAACTGACAACTGTCAACTGTCAACTGTCAACTGTCAACTGTCAACTGTCAACTGAACTTCTTAAATGATGAAAATTCCAACTTTTGTATTAGCTTCAGCTTCTCCAGCGCGCCGCCGCCTGCTAGAAAATGCTGGCATTCAAGCTGTTATTTGCCCCAGCGACTTTGATGAAGGGCAAATACAAATGAAAGATGCCACTAATTTAGTGCAGGTTTTAGCAGAGGGAAAAGCTGAGGCTGTAGCTAAGTTTTTATTGGCTAATTCTCACCCCAAAATCTCCAATCCAAAATCTTGTTTGGTGTTGGGATGCGATTCAATTTTGCTCGTAGATGGCGAAATTCACGGCAAACCGAAGGATGCGGAAGAAGCAATCTCGCGCTGGCAGAAAATGCGCGGTAAGGTGGGCGAACTGTATACGGGTCATGCTTTAATTGATACTAGATTCGATGACTTTGGTGAGGCTAGGTCGCGATCGATCATTCGCTGTCAAATTACAAAAGTTCATTTTGCGGAAGTTACCTCGCGCCAAATAGCGGCTTACGTCGCTACCGGAGAGCCCCTCGCCTGTGCAGGCTGTTTTGCACTGGAAGGTAAAGGCGGCTTTTTTGTGGAAAAAATCGAAGGATGTCACACAAATGTGATTGGTTTGAGCTTACCTCTGCTGCGGCAAATGCTCACCGACATGGGATATGATGTGGCGGATTTCTGGTCTTGAAATGCAGAATTTGGAAACGAATTAAATGGTTTGTAGTCAGGGCTTTATATCCTCTCTCAGGACTCAATTGCTTACTACAAACCTATGAGGATTATCCTAGAGCGATCGCCCCATCCGATACAGATATAAACTGAAGTTGAGCCGGCGAAACATCCTTCACCAAACCTAAGATATTGCCGGTGCTAGCTTCCCGAATCACCGTCGCCTTAGTATTGAGCACTCTAAAATCCAGAGTTCGATCCTGTCCCGGAGGAAAAGGGCCACTGCTATCGTAATCTCTGGCATCACCAACCGTCAACAACCTTTCGCTCAAAACAATATCATTTAGCGTCAATCCAGACGCCAATCCCATTACATCACCTTCAGCCGGATTGTAGTCTAGAATAAAATCTGCCGGCACTCTATCTAGATTAGACCTCTTGCGAAAGTCTCAGGCGCTCTCTAATTTAGTCTTTAAAGAAAGTTCATAATTATAAATACCAGCGATTAAATTAAATCTTAATCCGAAACGCCTTCTTCGATTCCGATATCTTGAT
>NZ_JAUBSH010000111.1:0-21772 GCF_036704705.1 Microcoleus sp. K1-B1
TTTAATAATTTTAGGAATCGCGTATTAGCTTGCTGGTCTGATTAGATAAACTTATAACCATAAGTTCAGGAGAGCCGCTATGTTAAGAAAAACAACGATATATGTGAGCTTTTGTCGATCGATCGGTAAATTGGGCCTTCCTGAGTTGAATTATATTGGCGGCGATTTATTGTAATCGCACTGCTTGAAAATTCTCAAAGCAGACTTAGACTAAAAAACAAGCAATTCATCGAACCATCACCAAACCGAGGACAGCAAGCCCGTAGCACATAGCATTCAAATATGTCATGCTAAGTCAAGAGAAAAGATTCTCGATCGGCTTTTCGGTAGGGTACAGCTAGCGATCGCATACATTTAAAAAACACATCCGTAAATTTATGACCGAGTTTAAACAAGGGCTGGATAAAATGGAGCCCGCAGAACAGACGCACTACCTGGGAATCCTGCCAAGTCAGCTAGCAGCGACTTCAGACTGCGAAAAATTATACAGCTTACTAACAGATTACAATTTTATTAAAGCCAAGCTGTCAACATCGGGAGTACAGGCGCTAATAGAAGATTACGATTTAGCAGCAAATCCCGATATTATTATCTCAGACCAAAAAGCCGACCAACTCAAATTAATCCAAGAAGCAATTCTGCTGTCTGCCCACATTCTAGCCACAGATAAAAGCCAACTAGCCACCCAACTAATAGCCCGCTTGATGTGCTTTGAAAGTCCAGAAATTCAAGCAATGCTAGCACAGGCACAACACCAAACAACCCCCTGGCTGCGACCGCTAACGCCCAGCTTTACTCCTCCCGGCGGGAGATTGCTACGCACCCTCACCGGACATACAGATTGGGTACAAGCTGTAGCAATCACCCCCGACGGTAAGCGGGCAATTTCTGCCTCCTCCGACCACAATCTCAAAATTTGGCACTTAGAAACAGGAGAAGAACTTGCCACCCTCCAAGGTCATCTTACCTACGTCAATGCTGTAGCTGTCACCCCCGATGGCACTAAAGTAATTTCCGGTTCTTGGGACAATACGATTAAAATTTGGGATTTAGAAACTGGACAAGAAATATTTACTTTTGCCGGCGATACTTTTGCCGTAGAAGCAGTAACAGTAACTCCCGACGGCAAGCGAGTAATTTCAGGTTCTTGGGATGGCAGTATTAAAGTTTGGGATTTGACAAGCAGGGAAGTAATTTTTAACTTCAAAGGTCACAGCAGTTTTGTCCAGTCCGTAGCCGTAACTCCTGATAGCAAACGGTTGATTTCCGGGTCGGGAGACAACAGCATGAAAGTCTGGAACCTAGAAACCGGAAAAGAACTTTTTACTCTCACAGGTCATGCAGACTGGGTAAAAAGTGTAGCCGTTACTCCCGACGGCGAAAAAATAATTTCCGGCAGCTACGACGGAACTGTTCAAGTCTGGAGTTTGTCAGAAAGAAAGCAACTTTTTACTTTAGGAAAACACAGCAGTTTCGTTCAAGCTGTGGCAGTCAGTCCCGACGGCAAACGGGTTATTTCGGCTTCCGGCGACAAAACGCTGAAAGTTTGGAATCTGGAAACAAAAGAAGAACTTTTCACTTTTACCAATCACATCGCCCCAGTGAATGCTGTGGCTGTTACTCCCGACGGGCAGCGGATAGTTTCTGGTTCCTCTGACAAAACTCTCAAAGTTTGGCACTTAGAAACAGGCAAAGAAAATTTATCCTTTGCAGGTCACGATGACTGGGTAAATGCTGTAGCAGTGACGGCGGACGGTACGAAAGCGATTTCCGGTTCAGGAGACAACAGCATTAAAGTCTGGAATCTCAAAAACGGACAGGAAATTTTCACTATTTCGGGACATAAAGATTGGGTAAAAGCGATCGCAATCACACCGGATAGCAAGCGAGTAGTTTCGGGTTCCGGCGACAAAACTGTGAAAGTTTGGAATCTAGAAACCGGAAAAGAAATCTTTACTTTCACGGGTCATACAGACTGGGTGAATTCTGTGGCAGTGACGGCAGACGGAACGATGGCAATTTCCGGTTCGGGAGACAAAACTATTAAAGTTTGGAATCTCGAAACAGGAGAGGAACTTTTTACTTTTTCCGGTCATGAGGACGGGATAAAATCTGTGGCAGTTACCCCCGACAGCAAGCGGGTTATTTCGGCTTCCGGCGACCAAACTCTGAAAGTTTGGAGTTTGGGGAAAGAAAAGAATATTTTGGCAAATTTCTGGAATTTAGCCGTCAAAAACCTACTTTTCACTCTCAAAGGTCATGACAGTTTTGTGAATGCTGTGGCAGTTACGGCGGATGGCAAATGGGCGATTTCAGGAGGGCGGGAACACAATTTGAAAGTTTGGGATTTGTCAAGTAGAAAAGAAGTTTTTACTTTGGCAGGTCATGCTGATGCGGTAACATCTGTGGCGACTATGGGAACAAAGGCAATTTCTGTTTCGGACGATAATACTCTCAAAGTTTGGGATTTGTTAAGTCGAGAAGTAATTGCTAGTTTCAGGGGAGATAGTGCTTTGAAAGCTTGCGCTATTGCACCTGATGGGGTGACAATTGTGGTGGCGGAAGCTTCGGGACAGGTGCATTTTTTGAGGTTAGAAGAGGGGAAATAGTCATTAGTCATTAGTTATTAGTTATTAGTCATTAGTTATTATGCCGATCGCACTTTTGCTAAAATTTAAAAGTGCGATCGGTCTTTTCCCCAATCTAGTTTACAATTGTTCCGGGTCAATTCCCATTGATCGCAGTCTTTCTGCCAGTACAGCAGCCCGCTGTTCGGCTTGTTCTGCCCGCAGCCGTTCTTGTTCTGCCCGCTGTTAGGCTTGTTCCAACCTGCGAGAAACCTCCTCATAACTGGCAAAGGGTTCGCCGTCAGGGCGATAAATTTGCAACTCTTCACCCCAGACTCCTCTGTGGAACAGGCGTCCCGCCTGTGAATTCCTGCGGTTCATTAAAAAAAAATCTCACTCAGCATCGAAAATAGGGCAGACACCACCCGCCCTACAAAACTACTTCCTCAGCAACTTCACCCCGCGAATCGAATAATCCAAAAGCTCAATTGGGTGCATTAAAGTAACTTTCTTTCCCTGCAACTCCAAATGCTTCTTAATTTGCAAAGAACAACCCGGATTAGAAGAAGCAATCAACTCCGCGCCAGTATTCAGCAAATTCTCCACCTTTTGCACTCCCAATTCATCAGCAATCTCCGGCTGAAGCATATTGTAAACCCCCGCACTCCCACAGCACAAAGCCGCATCCACAGGTTCTTTTAACTTCACCCCAGGGATTTGTTGCAGCAACTGACGCGGCTGCAAACTAATCTTTTGCCCGTGCAACAAATGACAAGCATCTTGATAAACAATTGTCAAATCTCCCTCAATCAAAGGATTGAGTTTCGCGGTAATTCCCGCACTTGCCAAAAACTCTTGCACGTCCTTAACATTAGCAGCAAATTTCTCAGCTTTCTCCCGATATTGCGGGTCATCTGCTAAAATGTGACCGTATTCTTTCAAAGTGTGCCCGCACCCAGCAGCGTTGATAATCACAAAATCAACGCCAGTATTTTCAAAACTATCAATCATTTGTCTCGCCAAAGATTTCGCCTGTTCCGCTTGGCCTTGGTGTTCCGGCAAAGCAGCACAGCATCCCTGACTTTTAGGAACCACAACCTCGCAACCGTTAGCCGTCAAAACACGCACAGTAGCTTCATTAACTGGCGAAAATAACAGCCGCTGCACGCAGCCTAAAATCACACCGACTCGATAGCGTTTCTCCCCTTGTGCCGGAATTACCTCTGGTAAATTATCCCGGAAAGAATCGACAGTAACTTTCGGCAAAATTGATTCCATCGCCGCCAATCCGGGAAATACTTTTTTCAGCAAACCTGTTTTGCGGACAAGTTTTGGCAGTCCTAATTTTTGATAAATAAACAGCGGTACAAGCAAAGGTCGCAATCTGTGAGGATAAGGGAAGAGATTAAAAATCAGAGTGCGAATTACATTGTCGGAAAAAGTGCGTTCCTGATTTCTAGTAACTTGGTGGCGAGTGGCGGAAATTAATTTGTCGTATTGAACTCCCGACGGACAAGTTGTAACGCAGGCCAAACAGCCCAAACAAGTATCGAAATGCTGTGAGGTTGCTTCGTTTAAAGGTGCGTCGCCTTCGTTAATTGCATCCATTAAATAAATGCGGCCTCTGGGGGAATCCATTTCTTTGCCAAGTACGCGATAACTCGGACAAGTTGACAAACAAAAGCCGCAGTGTACGCAAGTATCGATTAATTTCGGGTCGGGCGGATTGTTGGCGTCGAAACCTGGGATTTCGAGGGTTTGTAAGTGAGGATTTTGTGCTAGAAAATTGCTTTCTTTAGCTGGTTTTAAATCGTCGCTGGGAACTGGAGATTTTTCGGAAGTTTGCATATATATAGCCTTTCTCAGTAATATGAGGTGTCCTTGGGCATTGGGCATTGGGCATTGGGCATTGGGCATTGGGCATTGGCCCGCGCAGGAAGAGTACCTTACTTTCTTTAGAACGGCTGTATAGCAGAAAGAAGGAACAAGAAAAAAGGAATCAAGCCTTAGTTATCAAGGAGAGAATTCAGAAGCAATCGACGCTTGTGTTTCAGCAAAGAAGAACGCCCTAACCGTCAGGAAAAGTTGCTAAATAGCCAGCATAAATCCGTCAAATAAACAAACACTTCTCTTCATTTCTCCTCCTTCGCGGTCTTCGCGCCTTCGCGGTTCGTTAAAAAACAAATCTGGTTCACAAATGACATAGACCGGGATTCAAGAAAGACCCAACTCCTGACTATAAACTTTAAACTAAATACCGCTTATAAAACGATGTGGACTCAAAAGATTTTCCGGGTCAAACTGCTGTTTAATCCGGCGCATTAAATCGATCGCACTTCCAGTATAGCCCCAAACATCTAACCGTTGCTTGATGTCGGTCGGGGCTGCTAAAACAGTCAGAAAACCGCCTTTCGCTTCGCATCCTCTGCGTACCTGCAACAACGTGTCCGCCGTCGCATTCTCAAACCGCAAAACCCCCAAACCGCTACCTGCATGAATCCAAGCGTCCTGTACAGGCAATTCGTTAATTGCCGTTACAGCTTCCGATGGTCTGATTCCTATTTTGCAAATAATTGCCGACTTTGTGCCAGAATCCCACATTGTTTCTGGTAATCTTTGCCATAACTGATGCTCATCATTTTCGCAGCAGCTAGTGCCTTGCAAACCCAACTTTTCGCCAACTTCCAGTAAGCGGGCTGATTGTTGTTTAACACTTTCTGCGATACTTTGAAATCTAACGATTAATCCCGTGCCCTTTCCTAAGCCTAATTTTGCGACTAATTCAGGTGACAGCAAATCAACGGCTGTTGGTGTCAAAGCAGAGGATAATAAGATTTGAGCCGTTTGGGACAAAGCATTAATTTCCCCTGTCAGCACTACGGTTCCCGATGATTCAGGCAGCGGATAAACTCGGAAAGTTACTTGACTGATGACGCCCAAGGTGCCGTAAGCACCAGTAAACAGTTTCATCAAGTCGTAGCCGGCTACATTTTTAACAACTCGACCTCCGCCTACAGCAATTTTACCGTCCGATCGCACAAAGGTAATTCCCAATAGCAAATCGCGCACCCCCCGATAGCGATGCCGCAAGGAACCCGCATCAGCAGTAGCGACAATGCCGCCCAAAGTTGCCTGTTGCGGATATGCTGGATCGATCGGCAAAAATTGACCTGCAGCAGCTAAAATTTGCTGCAAATCCGCCAACTTCATCCCCGCTTCTGCAGTCACGGTTAAATCGCCCACAGCGTGTTGTACAAGTCGATTGAGGCGCGCAGTGCTGACAGCCACAAGCCCCGCTGCATCAGGATATCCCCCTAAATCCCCCTTAAAAAGACCCACTTTGACAACATCTTGCTCCCCCCTTGTTAAGGGGGGCTGGGGGGGATCGGAGTCAAATTTAACTAAACCGCCCCAATCAAGTTTGCTGCCACTGCCACAGGGCAAGACTGCACAGCGATGTTGCTGTGCCCAAGCAATGACAGCCGCCAGTTCTTCCTGAGTATTCGGGTAAACGGTACAATCTATTTTCGTGTCCGGGGCAACTGCTTTTTCTACCCGTTCTTGCCAAGATGGCTCTGTATCTTGCCAGCGACAGATGCCAGCAGCCCCGACAATACTTTCTAATTCTTGTATGCTTACGTAATTTTCGGTAGAAAAAGATTTCATGAAGGTTATCAGACGCCCGGTAAAAAAAATTATCAAAAGAATGCCTAAAACCATTAAATATTAATACGGGCCCGATATTCAAAACATGAAAAAACAAATGTCTCAAAACCGAATTTCTCTGGGAATTACCGGTCTCAACGAAGTGATTGGCGGCGGCCTAATTTCTCAACGCTCTTATCTGGTGCGTGGTGGCCCGGGTACTGGCAAGACTACACTCGGCTTTCACTTTTTGGCTGCTGGTGTGGCTCTGGGAGAAACGCCCCTGTTTATTACTTTAGGAGAACCGGAAGCGCAATTGCGGGCCAATGCCGAAAGTCTCGGTTTTGATATGGAAGCGATGGCGTTTCTGGATTTGAGCCCATCGTCAGAATTCTTTACAGAAGTTCAGACTTATGACATTTTCTCCCCCTCCGAGGTTGAGCGAGAACCGACTACACAAAAGATTATCGAGCGAGTCCAAGCTGTCAAGCCACAACGGGTGTTTTTGGACGCAATCACTCAATTTCGCTACTTAGCTGCGGATGAGTTTCAGTTTCGCAAACAAGTTTTGTCTTTTCTGCGGTTTTTGGTGGAAGGGGGGGCGACGGTGGTGTTTACCTCCGAAGGCACACCAAGTGCTCCCGACGACGATTTGCAATTCATCAGCGACGGAGTAATTTATTTAGAACTGCGCCCTGAAGGACGCGCCCTGTCTGTCACCAAGCTGCGAGGCTCCAACTTCCGCAGCGGCCGCCATTCGCTGCGTCTGACTCAGGCTGGTATGGAGGTATTTCCGCGACTGCTTCCAGACAACTTTCAACAGGATTTTGTTGCTGAAGCAATTTCTTCTGGGGTTCCAGAAATCGACGAACTACTGCACGGGGGACTGGAACGGGGGACTGTGACGGTGATTAGCGGGCCTAGCGGCGTTGGTAAAACGACGGTGGGGGTTCAGTTTATGAAGGAAGCTGCAGGAAGGGGGGAGCGATCGGTAGTTTACATTTTTGAGGAGTCAACTTCTACTCTGCTGCAGCGCTGTGAATCAGTTAACATCCCGGTTGGGGCGATGATGGGGCAAGGAAGTCTTTCGGTGATACCCGTGGAACCTTTGCTCTACTCGCCGGATCAGTTTGCCTGTATGGTTCGCCAGGAGGTGGAGCAGGAAAAGACGCGGATTGTGATGCTTGACAGTATTTCTGGCTATCAGCTTTCGATGCAGGGGCAAGATTTGGTGAACAATTTGCACGCTTTGTGTAAGTATCTGAAGAATATGGGAGTCACCGTTATCTTGATTAATGAGGTAGAAGCCATTAGCGGAGATTTTCGGCTGACCGAGATCGGAATTAGCTATTTGGCGGATAATCTTCTGTTTATACGCTATCTGGAACGCCAACTGCATAATAGGACAGAAATCCGCAAGGCGATCGGAGTAATTAAAAAACGAGTCAGCAATTTCGAGAGAACTCTGCGAGAACTCGAGATTACTCGCTACGGCATCAAAGTCAGCAAACCGATAGCGGGGCTGCGCGGCATTTTGAGTTCGGCGCCGGTGTGGATTGAGGGGGAAGCGGATCAAGATTGAATCGGGGTTTGTCCTGCTGTTTTGGGGCAAGTGCAGCTAATTTTGGAGTCGTGAATCTACTAATGAGTAGGGCGCCCAGCTCACCACTACCTGTAAGGGGCGCACCGCGCACCTCACCACTAGCCTAAGTTCTGGAAAACTTAAATATATTGGTAAATTTGTGTATTTTTCGACTTTTATCGTAGTGTAGTTTTCAATTCTATGAAATTACATTAGGGACACAGGACACGCGGCCGTGTCCTGTAACCCAGCATCTGTAGTTCACTCAACTGAAAACCTATGTAATCCCTCGCCGAAAAGTAAGCTAATACCAGATAAAAAAAGAATCCAACTTTAGGCCCCCTCCCAACCCATATATAATCACTCACTCCCCCTTCTAAAATCTAAAATCTAAAATCTAAAATCTAAAATCTAAAATGGTTATAACCCGTATTCACAGGAAGCTGATCAATGACTGGCACTTCAATAATTTTAGCCGTAGACCGCAATCATCGAAACTTGGAACTATTAGCACAATTTCTCAACAAAGAAGGATACCAGATGATCGCGGCTTATAACTTTGAAGATGTTGCACAAGCTATCAGTCAGCCTGCTAGGATCGGGATGGCTTTAGTAGATATTTCTGGCTTCGATCGCCGGATTTGGGAGTGCTGCGAACAACTGCGAAATCACCAAATCCCTTTTCTGATACTCTCGCCCAAACAAAGCGCTGCCATTCAGCACGAAAGCCTCTGCCACGGTGCTCGGAATATATTGGTAAAACCTTTGATCGTTAGAGATTTGCTGGGAATTGTTCACAGCTTGCTAGGAGAATCTGCGTGAGTCAAATTTTATTGCTTGTCGAACAGAAAGAAAATCGCCGCCTGTTATTAGAATGGTTAGCTGTTTACTATGAGGTATTGCTGCCAAACTCAACAGAAAATAGTGAGGAGTTTTTACCATTTAATCAATCTTTTGATCTGGGGATAATTGACGGTATTTCCCTGAAACGCCACTGGCAATGGGTGGCAGCCCAAAAAGAGGCAGAACACCCGGTATGCTTGCCTTTTCTTTTGATTACATCCCGCTCGGATGTAGGGATGGCAACGCAATTTATTTGGCAAAGTATTGACGATTTGATTATCGCTCCGATCGAGAAGATAGAATTGCAAGCGCGAGTGGAAATTTTGCTGCGATCGCGCCAGTTGTCTTTAACTCTCAAATTGTCTCACGACCAACTCGATCGCACTTTGCAAACAGCCCAAGAACTCAACGAGATGAAAACATCTCTGCTGTACATGATTGCTCACGACGTTCGCAATCCTTTAAATTTCATCATCGGCACTACACAACTTCTTAGCAAGTACAAGTTGACATTAACAGAGGAGAAAACACAAGAACTTCTCGACAAAACTCAAGCAGCCGCCAAAGGTATAGATTTGTTATTAGATGATGTTCTGCTGCTAGGGCGTGTTGAGTCTGGAAAAACAGGCTTTTCCTTGCTACCGATAGACGTAGCAAAGTTATGTAATGAGTTGGTAGAGGAATTTCAGAGCAGCCTGAATTTGAAACCTGAAAATGATCGGGTAACGCTGATTTTTGTCAATCCCTATCAATCTGCTATGGCGTGTTTGGAGGTAAGCTTGCTCCGGCGAATTCTGGGTAATTTGCTGTCCAATGCTATTAAGTATTCTCCCCCAAATACCGAAGTGATTTTTGAATTAAAACTTACTGAAAATGAGGCTATTTTTTCGGTACAGGATTCAGGAATTGGCATACCTGTCGCCGACCAAGAACGGTTGTTTGATTCATTTTACCGGGCTAAAAATGTCGGTAGAATTCCCGGTACTGGACTGGGGCTGAGCATTGTTAAAAAATGCGTGGACTTGCACGGTGGCGAAATTACTTTGATCAGTGAAGAAGGCGTCGGCAGTACATTTACAGTAACGCTGCCGATCGCAAAACCTCGAAAAAAGCAAATCTCGCCTGCAAAGCCTTAAACTAGATACTGGCATTATCTTGGGATTTAAAGACGGGATTTTTTGCAGGATGATAAATGGCTGGTTGCTGATTTTTATTACAACATCGATCGGACGCTTTTGATGGCTTTTTCCTGGGCAATTGCAGCGGAAATTTATTAGGCTCGATCGCACCGATGGCGGAAAATTTACACGGTTTTAAACTGCATCGCGCTGCTGCTATTTCTCTGTCAAAGAGTAACGGGTTATCGCACTTTTTGGGAAATTAGTTTAAGCGGGAAAAAAACTAATTTATCACTGGGATTCACAAAATTAAACTTGTCCGAAACTAGCGAGAAAATACAGTAAAATACTTTATTTTAGGTTTGTTCTTACTTTTTTATACGGACTAATTCAAAGTTCTAAAGGAGCAATAGCTTTAAACAAATTTTCTAGGATAAATCGCAGCAAAGATTGAGTTGCTAATATTAAACCTAATCGAGCTTGGGCGAGTTGTGGCTGTTCTATTTTAACTTCTCCCCAAATTCGGCACTGGCTGTAAAAAATCTGAAATGCTTCGCTCAAACTATTGGCTAATTTGAAATAATTGACAGGTTGTTCGCGTTTTTTCAGCTCAAAAGTAGGATATAAATTGTCTAGCACTGTTAAGAGTTGGGATATTAAACGGCGTTCTGCTGGATGTACTAACCGCAGTCGATCGCCCTCGTCAATCCAAGGGATAGGATTTGGACTCTCCAGCGACCAAATTTGCGGCGCTGTAGCGACATCTGGCTGGGCGATCGAAATTATCCGATCGCGGTGGGCCATTCGCAGCAGGGAACAGCAGCGCGCGTGGCTGTACTGAATCGGAAACAGTCGATCGGCACACACAACAGGAGATAATATTCGAGATTCTGAAACAGGGAGGTTCGTTTGAGCTAAACGCTGCAACCAGACGGCTAAACCTGCATCAGTCAACTCCAACTCAATAATTCCCGCCGGCGCTACTTTAACCGCGAAATCTGGGTAGCACAGCGGTTCGAGAGTTTCGGCCAACTCTGTCGCGATTGTCTGCGGTGTCTGCTGCCAAGTTTTAGCCAATTTCAGGGCGATCGCAGATACGTACACCACCCGCGCGCTATCTTTACTCCGATTTAACGGAAATACTGCACCATTCTCAATTACTTGTTGAGGAACAGACAAGATGCCTGTTCCACAAGAAAATTCATCTCTTGTGGAATGGGCATCTTGCCCGTTCTTGAGAATGGTGCCACCTATGAGATTTAATGGAATTTTCCCTAGTGCCTCTTGCTGGCCGATCGCCCTTTGGAACCTTGAAAGCAAGAAACACTTCACTGTAACTTCCGGGCACTGTGAGATATTTGCTGTATCCATATCGGCTGATTCTACCGTAAGAGCAACGATCGACTGTTACCACTTGCACTGATCTTGTACGTTAAACTGCTGATGTCAGAGATAGTCGATCGGCTCCCCCGGACGGGGCTACATCGAATTAATAGGTTTTCTAGCGATTTTTTTGCTAAATATACAATAATTTACGACAAATTTTTTGCTGAACTCTACCATTTTGATGTATTTTTTGCTACATTGAATTTTTCGGTAAAACTAAGAAAAGTCAGCACAGTTAAGAAGCGTGCAAGCTCGATCGGGGGTTGGTTGTCTCACTTTGTATCGCACTGCTGGCAGAAGCTGTTTTTCTCACTGATTAAATATATCCCAGAGCCTCACTTATGCAATCAACTTCCACACATCTAGAGACTATCGATCGACCTTTTATCACTTGGCAGCGAATTATCGACTGGGCCCAGGAACACTATCGCTGCCGGACTTTTAGCAAAGACGAGCGGATTCCCGCAAGACCCGGACTGCTGTATTTAGTCCAGAAAGGTTCTGTGCGGCTCGTAGGCAGTGCTCAAGTTAGCGCTGCTGCAGCAAAGTCAAAATCCGCTGACAAAACTACAGAAGAAGCTTTTTTGGGCTTCGTCGGCGCAGGTCAGCCCTTTGAACTGGTTGCTCAATCTCCGTTTACTCTCCAAGCTTACGCTCATGCCGATCAAACTCACGTAGTGTGGATGTATTGGCACGACTTGGATAATTGGCCTCACTTTCGTAGAGAAATTTTGGATGCGTTTCGCTACCAACACCAGCGGAAACTTCTCTGGCTGAGCACTTTGGGACAGCGCCGGACGATCGACCGACTGTTGGGATTTCTCACTTTGTTGATCGAGGAGTTCGGCGAACCTTACGTAGGTGATGACGAACCGGATGTGGTTCGGGGCTACCGGCTGCCTTGGGCCTTGACTCACGCTCAAATTGGCAGCGCGATTGGCTCAACGCGGGTGACGGTGACGCGACTGATGGGTAAGTTGCGATCGAAAGGTTTGATTAATACTGAGGATGATAATTTAATCTGTTTGCCAGCTAAGTCTACCCCCCAAAAGACAAAAAACCAAAAACAGGAGGTAGAAGATTCCTTGGAAGATTCCCTGGAAGATGAAGATTCCCTGGAAGATGAAGATTCCCTGGAAGATGAAGATTCTCTGGAAGATGAAGATTCTCTCGAAGAATCTGCATAAAATCCTGCGGGAAATTGCTAACAAACAGCACGTCACTATTAGTTTTGGGCAGTCGCGTTCGATCGCTCGACAGTGTACGATTAATTGTGTAAACTTTTCCCGTTCTCGAAAGGTGCGACTGACAATGACCGATGACAAGCAAAAATCTTCAATCCCGAACAATCAGCAACGGGTGGTATTCTGCGACTTTGACGGCACCATAACTGTTGAAGAAACTTTTGTGGCAATGCTCAAGCATTTCGCACCGGAACTGTCGTCTCAACTGATGCCTGAAATATACGCTAGAAGGCTGAGTTTGCGATCGGGAGTGCGGCAGTTACTAGAGTCTATTCCCTCGGAACGTTACGGGGAAATTGTGGAATTTTCTAGGGGAAGGCTGATGCGGCCGGGATTGTTGGAATTGCTGGATTTTTTGGACGAGAAAAAGGTGGATTTTGCGATCGTTTCCGGCGGTCTTCGGGTCATGGTAGAGACGGTAATGGGCGATTTGGTACACCGGGCGAGCGTTATTTATGCTGTGGATGTGGACGCTAGTGGCCCTCGCTTGCAAGTCAATTCTGAGTTTGAAGGAGATGAGGAATTGGTGTCTAAGGTGCGGGTGATGGGCCAGCACCCGGCCGAGGAACAGGTGGCGATCGGAGATTCGCTGACGGATTTTAATATGGCTTTGCAGGCTTCGTCGGTGTTTGCGCGCGATCGGCTTGCCGAGTATCTAGACGAACAACAAAAGCCTTATACTAAATGGGATAATTTTTTTGATATCTTGGAAACTTTGTCCCAAAAATGGAATTGAAACTATCGCCTTTCTCAGGTAATATAAATTCCGTTTGCATCGGTATTGTATGATGTTAAATTTTGTAGGGGCGGGTTCACCAACAATAATTGCCCATAATAAACAATATAATAAACCCGCCCCCATGCAGATAATTCCGATGCTACCGAATTTGATATAACGTGTGCACGGATTACCCTACGTTTAGATAGACCAGCGCAATTCCTATTAACGTAAAAAGTAGATTAAAAACTGAGGATTTGTAAAGAATGAGTGGCGATTTGAGATCGGATTTAATTGCAGCAGCCAAACATTTTTACGATCGCGGTTGGATGGTTGGGACTGCTGGCAATCTTTCAGCCCGCTTACCAGATGGCAGTTTTTGGATTACTGCTAGCGGCCGCGCGAAAGGGCAGTTAACTGAACAAGATTTTATCAGAATGAACTCAGACGGCGCAATTGTCGAGCAACCTGTTGCCGACAGCCGCCCTTCGGCCGAAACCAGCATTCATTTAGCCGTTTACAATTGTTTTCCAGACGCTAAAGCTTGCTATCACGTCCACTCCATCGAGGCAAATTTAGTTTCTCGGCTAACCGCAGGAGATGCAGTGCCTTTACCCGCGATCGAAATGCTGAAAGGTTTGGGGGTGTGGGAGGAAAACCCGCAAGTGTCGATACCCCTCTTTACAAATTATTTAGAAGTCCCTAAGATAGCCAAGGAAATTTGCGAATTTTTTGCCATTTCTGCGCCCTCTGTACCCGCTTTGTTAATTCGCGATCACGGCATCACAGTCTGGGCAGACTCGCCAGCCACCGCCTACAATTACGTAGAAATTGTAGAATACATTTTTCGCTATACGATCGCAGCCCGCCAATTAAATTTAGATTGAAGATTTGGGATTTGAGATTGATCGGTGCATGAATTCGGAATTATGTAGGGTGCGCCTAAGCACCTTACCGCTATGACCCCTATGATTAGCCTCTCAAATTAATTTTTGTATCCCGGACTCTAGGAAACGAGCAAATATTCAAAAGAGGCAAAAGTTATGGCTAAATATACTAGGATTTTATCCATAGATGGAGGCGGAATTAGAGGAATTATCCCCGCGCAAGTTTTAGTTAGCATTGAGTCAAAGCTGCAACAAAAAAGTGGCAACCCAGATGCGAGAATAGCTGACTATTTTGATTTAATCGCGGGAACGAGTGCGGGAGGAATTTTAACTTGCATCTATTTGTGTCCAGATGCCGAAAATCCTAGCAGGCCTCGGTGGGCTGCCCAAGACGCTGTTAATTTTTCGATTAAGAGTGGCCGCGACGTTTTTCAGACTTCATTTTGGCAAAAAGTCAGATCTCTAGATGGTTTGAGAGATGAGAAATATCCCAGTGATCCCTTAGAAAAATTATTTTGGGAAAATTTTAGAGATTACAAACTCAGCGAACTGCTAAAACCTTGTTTAATTTCCAGCTACGACATCGAAAGGAGAAAAGCTCACTTCTTCGATCAAATAGATGCTCAAAAATGTCCAGCAGAAGACTATTTTATTAGAGATATCGTCAGAGCCACATCGGCAGCTCCCTCTTATTTTGAGGTTTCTAAACTCTACTCTTTTAGCAATGAATGCTACGCTTTAATTGACGGGGGAGTATTCGCAAACAATCCCGCACTTTGTGCCTATGCAGAAGTTAGAAATAAATTCAGAATTCCTGACAATGACTCCTACCGAGGCCCGACAGCAAAAGACATGGTAATTTTATCCTTGGGTACCGGAGAAGCTCAGAAAAAATACCCCTACGAAAAAGTAAAAAATTGGGGTCAACTTGAGTGGGTTGAGCCTTTGATTAATATCATGATGACGGGAGTTGCGGAAACTGTAAATTATCAACTAATTCAAATTTATGATGCGGTTGAAAGACCGAATCAATATTTGAGAATTACTCCCGATTTGAGCCACGAACAACCGCTGCCCATTGATGATGCCTCGGAAGAGAAGATATCGGAACTGCTGAGAATTGGCAAGGATCAAGCCGAAAAGAATAATGAACAGTTGGATAAGTTTATCGACTTGTTACTTGCGGAGTAGTCCTAGGGTTTGAGATTTTAGATTTTAGATTGGGAAATGAGTGATGATTACCACAGAATCAATCAGTGCCAATCTAAAGTCTAAAAAGGTAGAGTACACCAACCGCAGGCCAAGCCGACTGAAAATATATGTTGACAAATCGTGCAATAATTGCTGTAGGATTGCCTAAAATCTCTATGTGGCAGTGCTTCGCCCTGTTTGCAATTAATCGCGAGCCCTCAGTCATTGGTTAAAAAATACCAAGAAAAGTACGATCGACATTTAGATGAAACCTTCAATAACAGGTGGTTTCAGCGGTTTTTTGTGACGTTGTTCCTGGGTGGCCAAGTGCTGCTACGCATAGTCCAAGGCAAAATTGACCGCCGCAAAATCATGGAACATTTAGTAACAGTAGGCCTGGATTCTTTCCGTTCCGTGCTGCTAATAGCCTTTTTTGGCGGCATGATTTTTACATTTCAATCAGCCAGAGAATTGGTTCGCTTTGGGGCGGTTGGGGCGATGGGAGGTGCGTTTGCTGTGGCATTTTGCGGCGAATTAGCACCACTTTTAACGGCGGGCGTGGTGGCGGGACAAGTAGGTTCGGCCTTTGCGGCGGAGATAGGAGAAATGCAGGTGACGGAACAAATAGACGCCCTGTATATGTTAAGAACAAATCCGGTTGATTATTTAGTAGTGCCGAGGGTGATAGCTTGCTGCATCATGCTGCCGATTTTAACAATTTTTTCGGTAGCGGTGGGGATTTTGGGCGGGCTATTTGTAGCGGTTCATTTTTATAATTTGGAACCGTCGGTATTTTTGGAATCGGTGCGGACTTTTTTGGGGCCTTGGGATTTAGTAACTGTGGTGATTAAAAGTTTTATTTTTGGGTTAATAATTGCCCTTGTCGGTTGCGGTTGGGGATTGACGACGGTGGGCGGAGGGAAAGGAGTAGGCCAAGCTGCAACGGCGGCGGTTGTGACTTCGTGGGTGTTGATTTTTGTGGCGGATTTCTTTTTATCGCTGTTGATGTTTCACGAGTTTAGGATGCTCAAAAGTTGATAATCTTGGCGATTATAGCAGGATTCAGGAGTCAAGACGCTTAAATATTAAGGGTTTGAACAATCATCAACCCGAATGCCACCAGGATTTCTATAAAATAACATGAAGATTTTTTTAACCGCAGATGAACGCAAATAAACGCCGATAAAATTGCATCAGCGTTCATCCGTGTTAATCCGCTGATATCTGCGGTTGAAAACTCTCAACTTTAGATGGTAGATTGGAGAAAGGAGGCCGATACACTCGAATTGCCTGAATAGGCACTTTCCCATCTGTTTCGGGGACGATTTCGAGGGTGTGTTTGGAGTTGCTCAAATTCTGAGCCAATGTTGTAGAATACTCGCGGCTTGAATCTGTAATTTGTGGAGGAACGTATGAATCAACAAACATTGGTCGCACCTGCCAGGAAATTTCAAAGCCTTTAGGCGTCGGTTTTTTAGAGTAGTCATAAGAATTTTTCAGCCACCAGTTTCTCGGTTCAATCACGACGCGGCCAGAGTTTGAGACAAACATTTCGTCGTTTGTACCGCTGCCGTCGTAACCTGTTTTAGAACCTACAACGTCAAATTTAAACTTGCTGGCGTTGCTGTTAATTTCAGTAATTACGGCTTTCCAATCTTCGACGATTAGCGGTTTTGGGCTGGATACTTGGATGATTGCTGGCCAAGAGACGCCAAGGCTAACGCTAGGTCTGGTGATGCTGTAAAGTTCAGGAAATTCTGAGGGTTTTTTGCCGTCGATCGCAATTCTAGCAGAAATTGCCTTGCCGTTGAAGGTTTTATCGGCGATCGCATCTATTCTATTTCCTTCAAATTCTAAAACCAACTTGCCATTTTGCCACTTAACATCGCTGCCAACCGTATAGGTTTTCACTAAATCCTGCGGCGGTTGAGAAGAATTTGGATTGTATCGCAGGTGCGGTTTTATGAGAGCAGCTAGGAGAAAGTTTCCCCAATCGTTAAGGTGAATGCTGTCGCTCAATAGCTGTTGTGGCTGCAAGCGATTATCTTTCAAATACCTGCGCCAAGGTTCCCGAATTTCGGCGATTTCGCAGCCGTATTTATCGGCCAACTCTGGCAGCCATTGAGTAGAATGAGTGTTGTGCCATTCGTATCTGCTGACTGAATTTGGATCGTCGCTGTTGCCGGTCGGCATCCAGTCGATGTGGTCTGAATGCAAGAGTATTTCGCTAGCAGTGCGGCTGCGGACATTGGCAATTATGGCTTCGTAATCTTCACCGCCTCCGTAGACGTGAAAAATGAGCAAGTCTGGATAAAAAGGATACAAATCATGTTCGCTGGGACGGATTAAAATCGGGGCGGCAAATCCTCCGATTGCTCTATTTTCCACAATCAAATCTGCATTGGGAAATCGCTGTCTCAAATCCTTTACTACATCTTTCCACCAATCTTGTTCTGTGATGGACTGACCGTAGAATAGAATACGCACTTGGCGGCGGTTTGTTGGAGTGCTAGCTGCAAGTAGCCCCATCGTCCTTTGAATCCTCGCTCCAAAAGTAGCATTATTTTCAATAGGAGCGGGTGGGGGGAATGGGGTATCGGCAGCTATTTTTTTGATGAGCGGAACTAACAGAAAGCTCAGACACAAAAAAAGCAGCCACAAGTAGCGATAAATCTTGGATTTTCTGCTATTTCCTTGGTGTTTTGCCATTGTTTTATTTTTTCCTGTCCGTTTCACTTGGCTCAAGGCGACTGTGGGATGAATGCTACGCCTCTAATCATTAGCTGTAGTGTGCTTATGGGCGCACCTCACCAGTAGCTGTAGTGTAGGCTGTATGGAAATATATTACCAAATTGAGCGAGCCAAAAAGTGATATAATGCCTGCTAATTAATTGCAGGAGATCGATCGCACGTCAAATGGATTACAAAACAGCCCGCAGTTTTCTGATCGACCAAGGAACCGCCCTGGAAACCAAGAAAAATCCCGACGCCTTCCTGATGCGTCTCAAACAAGGTCAACCGCCCGTACCCGGACAGGTGACATCGATTTTATTAGCTTTAAAAATATTGTTTGAAGGGCTGCAAGAATCTCCAATGCTCGATCGACAATTAATCTCGGCACTGCATTTACTGTCAGTAGAAGGTTTGCAGCAATTTGAAGCTGGACTCCGCAGAGGAGTTTCTTGGCCACCGCTGCTGAAGGAAGACTTAAATCGAATTGCGATCGCCGTCAAGAATATTTTTTCCGGCGTCTGGCAATAATTAGCTCAGCAACCACCGAACCCGATACTCACCGCCAGCAGACTAAATTTTTTTTCTACAATTATTTGTAAAATTTTATGTTAATCTTGCTACATTTACCCTCCAATTGTGGCATCTTAATATAAGAATCAGTTCTCACAAACACTTGGAGAGACTACCATGAACGCCGAAGAAAAAGCTAGACAACTAATTGCACGAGAAAGGCAGCATAGCGAACACTTGCACGAATCTATGCTCAACCGTTCTTCCCACGAGCTAGAAACACATGGGGAGGGAATTGCTGAAGAAAAAGCCAGAGAATTAATGGCTCAAGAAAGGCAGCACAACGAACACCTGCACGACTCTATGTTAAGCCGTTCCTCCCAAGAGGTAGAGGCATCGATCGCACCCGATGACACTGACAAATAAATTTTGTAAACACAAGACTTACGGAAACATACAAATAAACCTGGTTTTTATACCATTTTTCATACCATAACAAAGGGCTGTAAAAATGTTTTTGTATAAACAACCAGGTTTCTGAGTCCTGCAATAGTTCAGCACAGCAAAACTATACTCAAATCGAGGATAATTTTAGGTGCAATCAAAACAGCCCTTGCTCGGTTTGCAGCCGCTATCACCGGGAGCATCTCAATGAAAGCAGCTAAGCTAGAAATTGGGGTTTGGAGGCAGGAGACAGGAGGAAAGAGTCAGAAAGAAGGAGCAAGAAGAAGTGTTTTTACAAAGATGAGATGCTCCCCTATCCCCAACCTCAAAGCGCCAAATATAGCAAGAGAAAATGCCTATTTCTACTGCTCACGAAAGCTTTCCAGGGATGCCAAAAGAGCTGGCAGTCCCGCTAGCGCGGCCGACACCAGAGCCTCATCTTTGTAAACTCGCGATCGCAGAATACGGGTACTTTTAGACGCAGAGGTGAAAGAGCCTCGCCGTTGGGAATTTTCGGTTTCAAGCCGCCCTAAATTTTTTGTTTCTCGCGTCACGCACAACATAGCAGTATCCTCGCAGTATCGTCAATTAATCCCTAAATATGCGCCCGTAAAATTTCTCACGGCTTGCTGTATGTTTCTATTATTACTCAGATAGGTAACAGAGATGAAAGCATGAAATAATTATTCACGATAGCTAGGGATCAACTTAAACTGCTTAAGGGCTTTTATTAATTTGTTACAGGGCGCGGGTTTGTTTCAGCCGCCCACAGCGACACAGACACCAGCAACCACAATCACCGATTTCATAGGAGGAACGCGGATCAATGATGCTAACTCTTAGTCCAGCAACAGTGATAAGTCAAATCAAACCGACTGTCGAAATCTTGCGCGACGGAGACTACCGCTACCGAGACTCCTTTGCGATCGATCGACCTTTCAGAGAAATCCAATTTCGCAAACAAGACAGATACATCACCGGCAGCGATTCAGACAAACGCACGGGCAAAAGTTACTGCTTCCGGGGCATCCCGCAGCAGAACAACATTATTAACATCACGGTAGCGATCGAAATTTCCCCAAAAACAGCCCAGAAAATCGAGTGGAAATTAGCACCGGGAAACCCCATTAATTTCGACAGGCTTTATCCACTGCAAGCAGGGCCGGGATTAGAATTGTACAAATGTTTGACAGCATTTTTACCAAAGTTGAAGGATTAGTTATTGGTTACTTATTAGTGGTTATTTCTTAATCACTTTGGCTTGTTAATAACCAATAACATTCGTTAACAGTTAACAATTAACCGTTAACAATTAACCGTTAACAGTCAACAGTCAACAGTCAACATTTAACTCCCTAAGAACCTGCATTTTCCAATTCTTCCCGCAGCATTTCCCGGTAGACTTTTGGCAAACGAGAACTCATAGAATTGGTTTCAATTCCATATCCCAAACTCGTCCAAGTTCCCGAAAGCATCCGCAATACATCCGTTAATCTTTCCTGTCGCAACATCTCAGAAATATCAGCTTTCCAAAACTTGCGATCGCTCAACCAAGCATAAACCACAGCATCCTGATCTTCTGGTTCAAAACTGTAATCTTCCCAAAATAAAAAATTAGCACGACGCGCCTGATAGCGCTTAGCCTTCTCCTTCCAAGTCGTAGTCAGAAATTGATACCTGCCCGCTGCCGTAGTACACTTGCCCCGATTCGGGCCATTAACAATCTTCACGCACCAGTCAGGATGGCGGCTCAAATCTAATATATATTTGCCACCGTAAACAACGTGATAAGGCCGAGAAACATTCGACTCGCTAGCAGAAATAGTACGCATCAGCGCCCGAATATAAGGATCGCCCGTTTTCATAGCCAGCGGCGGGAATTTTCCCCGCCCGCTTACCGACTGCGATAACTGCTGATTTCCCCGCAAATTAGCAACCAAAAAAACACCGCCGCCAATCACAGCGCCGATTAAAAGTATAAATCCGAGGATTTGAATTTCCGATCGCCTCAGCAAACTTCTTTTTCGACGGCTTAATTTCTCAGCTTCTAGCCAAGTCATTTCCATTTCCGAAATTTCGGCTAATTTTCGAGCCGCCCGCATCCGGCGCACCCGAAAATCGTATTGATATAGCGGCGCTGCTACCAGCGTTAGACTAGATAAAACCCCCGCCAATTTTATCAGCCAGAAATCTAATTCACCGGCTACGGCAACATTTGTCAGAGTAGATATTCCTGTTAGTAATTGAGCCGGATCGATCGATCGCGCTGGCCAATAAAAAATCGCAAGTTGCACCAACAGCGACAGATTAAAGGCAAAAAAAATCACTACAACAGCATTCAATCCTTCTCGCAAGTGCGATCGAATACCCGTATGCCGGCGCTTGAACTTGCGCGCAACGCGAAAGCGCCCCGGCAGCATAATTAGTAAGGGATTTAAGATTTTGACTGCTAAAAAGTGACAAACAAAAAACACAGGCAACTGAATTAGCCAAGCCGCCAGCAGTAGAGTCAGAAAGCCGATATCGTCGCTGACAAAAGGAATGCCCCTGCGAAGGACAAAACTAAAACTCTGAGCGAGAGCAAATGCCCTTAACCACGAAATCGGATAGGGGAACCAAGCTGGCCACTTGAGAGTTTTCATGCTGAGAGAGGGAAATTTCAACGGCGAATCATAAAACTATAAAGATTTTGCCAGATTTGGCGATCGGAAAATAGTTGTAGGGTGCGTCAGCCCCAATCTTTGACCCAACTCACATCTTGCACCATTCTCGATAAGCCTTTTTTGGGCGGGCAGGATAAGCCTTTTTTGGGCCGGCAGGATGCCCGCTGACAGGTGTAGGTTTTTTACGACTGGGTAGTATAAAGTCAATTAAACCAGGCGAAAATAAGGGTGATTCAACGAA
>NZ_JAUBSH010000112.1:0-21649 GCF_036704705.1 Microcoleus sp. K1-B1
TTAGCACAGATTGCTGAAGACATTGTGAATAGCAAGTTTTTAGCCATTCGTGTTCAGCTTTCCAGAACGGGATCTGCTTTTTCATATCAAGAGCAGACAAACCTTTACCCGTCTCTTTGTAAGCTATTGACATAGCCGCAAGTGACTGATTCCATACCCAACGCGCACACCCAAAAGCTTGAGCCAAATGAGCTTGCTGTGCATTTGTGGGGTAAAGTCTGACCTTGACTGCTTTTAACATTCCATTATGTTAACACGGTTTACAGAACATGATAAATAATAGGGTGGTGGCAGAGATTATTTGCCAAGTCGGCGGGGCATCGAACCCCTTGACTCGCACAGCGAACATCCCGTCGCTCAAGGTCGTACCATTTTTGGCGCGGGGCTTCCCGCGACTAAGCTAAGGTTAGAGAAGCCCGCGATCGCGCACTATACCACCAATTCTCTCAATTCTTGAGTCAGTGAGTACAGACCGTTAAAATTCTCCCTATAATACCCCCAAGTCTCGCAAACACGGCCGCGTTAATTCGATTCGATATTTAGCATCCTTAGTCGAGAGTTTTTAAGTGATTGGGTGGAGAATTAAGACTGATGTTTTTGATAATTTAAGAGCGATCGCACTTTGCTCAAGAAAAGGCGATCGCCCTTAAAGATTATTATTTCCAGTAACGGGTTAAAATCCGCATTACTTCACCTGCTAGAGGGGACGGTAAAGGTGGGCTCCATTCACCAACTTCTGCAAAACCCAAAACGTGCAGCAGATTGATGATGCTTTCTACTCCTTTGGGAATCCCGCAAATCAACAATCGGATCGGTTGCTTGCCGATGGGTGCGTCGGGAATTTCTTCGCGCAGGAGTTCGGGAACTGACTTTGGCTGTGATATCATGACTTTTAACTACAAAATAGTCGGATAGCGATCGCCCTTGAGTTTTCGAGGCAAAGGGGCGATCGCTTTTCCGTTTGTACATCCTCAGCATAGTTCATTCGCTGCTGCAAGTCAAGCGATACGACAAAAAATATTGCCGATACGGCAAAACAACAGTTACTGAAGGTTGCAGGATGCTAACATCACCTTGCAAAGTCCTGGCTAGTAGTTGAGCACCCGCAGTGATCCGTTGGAAATTGGCAGTTGTGATGGCCGATCGCAATATCAGCAATAAAGAATTGGCGGCTAGAGTTGGGATGCACCCAACATCTGTTTCTAAAATCAAAACCCGCCGCCGGCTGACAAGAATTGATGAAACAACTCTTGATGCTTTGTGCAAAGCGCTAAACTGCCAACCGGGCGATTTAATGGTGTATGAGGAAGACCAGCCCGATCGCACTTAAAAAACCGACTGCGATCGTTAGGAGTAAGGTTGACAGCGACGCACCCTACACATTCGTGAAGCGAAGCTATCCCGTAGGGAATCGCACAATTTCCACCCCAAAAACGCGAGCAAACTCAGCGACAAGGATCGATCGCACTCGATCGACCTCAATTCCGGGGATAAACTGCTCTAAACTGCCAACAGGTCGATCGGGAATCCCGCAAGGTACAATTTGCCCAAAACCGGCCAGATCCGGACAAACATTTAAGGCAAAACCGTGCATCGTAATCCAGCGGCTGACTTTAATGCCGATCGCGCCTACCTTGCACCCATCCACCCAAACTCCAGTCATACCGGGAACCCGCGAACCCTTCAACCCGCACACTTCCAGCACCCCCAGCAGCACTTCCTCCAACTGCCGCAAATACCAGTGCAAATCTTGCTGGTGGCGCCGCAAATTTAAAATCGGATAGCCCACCAATTGGCCCGGACAGTGGTAAGTCACCTCGCCGCCCCGCTCAACTCGGTGCAGTTCCGGCCCAGTTTGGCTTGGGTCAAATTTCAGAAATTCCAGCTTTGCTCCCAGTCCCAAAGTGTAAACCGGCGGATGTTCCAGCAAAATCAGGACATCTGGCAAATCTGGCTTGTCGCGGCGTTCTTGCACGAGTTTTTGCTGGATTTCCCAAGCTTGGGAGTAGGGCACAAGTCCCCAATCGAGGAGCAAGCAGGGTTGTGCATTTAGTGGTTGATGGATTAGAGGAGAAACCATGCAAAAAATCAATAGTATTTTTACGGAATATTGGCCCAGCTTAAATCAAGAATTGTCAACATATAATAAAAGATTTGGAAGATAAGTGTTTTCCCGAATACATGGTGCTACTGTATAAAATATACCCAAGTTACAGAAGGGAGGGAGCTCTATGAAGCTTGTTATCCAGGGTAAAAATATAGAAATCACCGATGCGATTCGCGAGTACGTCAATCAAAAGGTGGAAAAGGCAGTTAGCCATTTTCAAACTTTGACGACAGAAGTGGACATACATCTATCGGTGGCTCGTAACCCCAGGATCAATCCTAAGCAGACTGCTGAGGTGACAATTTATGCTAACGGCAGCGTTATTCGGGCTGAAGAAAGCACGGAAAGCCTGTATGCCAGCATAGATTTGGTTGCCGACAAGATAGCTCGTCAACTGCGGAAATTCAAGGAAAAACGTCACGACAACAAAATCCAGAGTAGTGCCAAAACGGTTACGGTAGTTGAGGAACATCCTGTAGTAGCGGATCTGATTGGCGATCGAACTCCCGAACTTCCTGCTGAGGTGGTACGGACTAAGTATTTTGCTATGCCTCCAATGACTGTGCAACAAGCTTTGGAACAATTGCAGATTATCGATCACGATTTCTATATGTTCCGTAATGCGGAAACAGACGAAATTAACGTACTCTACGAACGCAAGACTCACGGTGGTTATGGAGTGATCCAACCCCGCCACAGCAACGGTAACGGTAATAGCAAAAATGGCAAAACTGCCGAAAGCGCTACATCTGAAAAATCGAGTGTTGCAAAAAGCTAGATAATTGCTGAGTGCTAATTGTTAATGGCTGCAAGCCGTTAGCAAAAAAGGACTAAAGTCCTTACTACGAACCACGAGTTTTTAGTAATGACTTTAGTCCTTTCTTGTTTTTTAGAGAATCAGCACTGAGGCGTTCACTACGAACAAGTGGTAAAATCTTTCTTTACCAGCTAGCTGTATCTCGCGACTAAATCTTTCGCTGCTGGTCGGTGTTTTTCTACCAAACTCGGCGGGGAAAGCACTTGGGGGCTATCCATCTATCTTTGCACCCACAGACTGAATTCGTTCAGGGAGCGAGGGGGCAAATCTATCTGATAATTAACATACAGCAGCTTGCCAAAACTGTCCCTGGGCCCTTCCTTAATTTTTTGCCGCGGGTGTCGCCGATCTCCCTCTAGACTCCTTGCGCTGTCTGGGGTGTAGAATGGAGGTGAAACTAATTGAATGGAATGTATGCGGAAGTTAGTTTTCTCAGATACAGAAATGTTTTATCGTGAGCTAAAGACAGCCTTGGAGCAAAGTGAGCAAGTTGAAGTTATTACAGACTACGAGCGATATTCAGACCTTCCAGAGAAGTTAAAAACCATTTTTGAGTTACACAAGAACAAATCGGGAGAGTGGGTAAATATAGCTACAGGCGCATTCATCCCTTCTTCTGCTGGGGTTACTACAATTAACTACTCTGCCCTCTATATTTTTGCTGGTGCTGGTGCAGGTGCTATTCTTGGATTTATAGTTGGTGGCCCTGTGGGAGCAGCAGTTGGCGGTGGTATCGGAGCAATAGTTGGAACTGTTGCTGTTGTGACATCAAGCGGAAGGCATAATGTAGATATAGAAATTGATGCGAATGGTAAACTCCGGCTTAAGATTAGCCCAATCCATTGAACAACGCGACACTCCCCACTCGCTGGGGAAACTAATTGAATGGGAAGTTTGTTAACTCTGGGGTCAAGTTTGATAATCTGTGTTGGTGCTCCCCACTCGCTGGGGAAACTAATTGAATGGAAACTGACCTGCATCGGCGCAAGGGTCGCACCAAATTTGTTGGCCCAACTCCCCACTCGCTGGCGAAACTAATTGAATGGAAACGCGCGGCCTGCACTGCGATTTTCGCGCCAATATCGCAGAAACCGGGTTTTTTAGCTAATCTGCTAGATAGCAAATCATTTTCGTAAAAAAACCCGGTTTCTGGCCACCCGCGCGCCATCTAACTTTTGATGGTTTCTAAAGTTTTGAGTGCTTCTGCAACGTGTGCTTTGAAGTCTAACATCGAGTCAAAAATATGCTTGACAACGCCTTCTTTGTCAATGACATAAGTTACTCTACCGGGCATAATCCACAGGGTAGCTGGAACCCCGTACAATTGCCGCACTTTATTCCCCGTATCGCTCAGCAGTGTAAAGGGTAGCTGATATTTTGCAGAAAATTGCTGGTGCGATTGTTGCGAATCTTCGCTAATTCCTATGACTTCTGCACCTGCGTCTTTGAAGACTTCGTAGCTATCTCGAAAAGCGCAAGCTTGGGTGGTGCATCCGGGTGTGTCGTCTTTGGGGTAAAAGTAGACTATGACGTTTTTTTTACCTTTAAAATCTTTGAGGCTGACTGATGTGCCAGTTTGAGATGGTAAGGTAAAATCGGGTGCGGTGTCTCCTACTTTGACTGTCATGTTTTTTTAACTTAGTAGAGCTGTTTGCGGGAAATTTGAACTTTTGTTATTGTACAGTTTTTTGTGACCAATAGTTCGCAGTTGCGATCGCCCGATTCGACAGCATCCCATTTTGGCTTTCTCGCAATCCTAAAAAAAACCGTTTTTACACAATCTGGATGCAGCCGACGATTCGCAGTTACGGAGATTAATTCGAGAGGCTTTTTTGAAATGCAGATTCACGGGGATTAACGCAGATTCTTATTAACAATGGGAGGCGCGGCGCTGAAGCGTTACTACTGAGATGTTGCACCATTCTCAATAAGCTTTTTAGGAACAGGCAAGATGCCTGTTCCACGAGTGAATTTTCTTGTGGAACAGGCATCTTGCCTGTTCTTGAGAATTGTGCAAGATGTGAGTTACTACAAACTTACTTGTTATCGCCCTTTAGTTAAATTTTTCAATTCCCGCCAGATTGGAGGAATTTGGCCGGAGTGTGTGCGGGGCTGGGTGAGGATTCCTTGAGTGGGGCTGAACAGCAATGAGATCACAAATAAACCCGATGCAACTAAAACTATTGCGGGCCCGGATGGCAAGTTATAGAAGTAGCTGAGATACATTCCGCTAATGCTGGAAATAACTCCGATTATTGCGCCTAAAATCATTACTTGGTGCAGGCGAGTGACTAGGAGATAGGCGGTACTTGCGGGGGTAATTAATAGGGACAAGACTAGCACTACGCCAACGGCTTTGAGGCTGGCAACTATTGTGAGGGCGATGAGTACCATCAGTCCGAAGTTGAGCAGGTTTACTGGCAAACCTGTGGCTTGCGCTCCTAATGGATCGAATGTGTAAAATAGCAGTTCTTTGTAAAAGAATACTACAACTAATAAGACTACGGCGACTATAACGGCTGTGTCGATCGCATCTTCGGCAGTAACGCCGAGGATGTTGCCGAAAAGAAAGTGGTTGAGGTCGATTTTGTTGTCTTTTTGGACGATCGTAATTAGGGTGATGCCGAGGGCGAAGAATGCCGAAAATACGATGCCCATTGCCGCGTCTTCTTTGATTGTCGATCGAGCTTTAATCCAAGCTATGATTACTGTACTCAAAACTCCGGCAATGAACGCGCCGATAAAGATATTTGCTCCGAGGATAAATGCGATCGCCAATCCGGGCAAAACCGAGTGGCTGATGGCGTCTCCGAGCAAGGCCAACCGCTGTACCATTAGGTAGCTGCCGACGATCGCGCAGACGATGCCGACGAGAATGGCAATTACGAGCGATCGCTGCATGAATCCGTACTGCAACGGCTCAATTAAGGTTTGTATCATAAAATTATCAAATCACAGTTAATTAATGACTAACAACCAAAGCAACACGGTTTGATCTGAGATGTTGCACCATTCTCAATAAGCTTTTTAGGAACAGGCAAGATGCCTGTTCCACAAAGAGTGAATTTTCTTGTGGAACAGGCATCTTGCCTGTTCTTGAGAATGATGCAAGATGTGAGTTTGATCCGAGATTTATCGTTGCCCAATTCAAGATTATCAAAAAAACCTGGTTCAAGAGTGTAAATCCTAGATTAATGAGGGCTGGCTAATTAAGCTGCTTGTCCGGCAAAGAACATTACTTGTCCGCCGTAGGCGCGGTAAAGGTTTTCTTGGGTTAGCACTTCTTGGCGGGAACCAGCGGCAATCAATTCTGTATTCAGCAAAATTAAATCGTCAAAATTAGTGATTGATTCGCCTAAGTCATGGTTGACTACTAAGACGATTTTCCCGGCATTTGCTAGCTGGTGGAATATCTCGAAAATGATATTTTGAGTTTTTTGGTCAACGCCGACAAACGGCTCGTCAAAGCAGAAAATAGCCGCTTCTTGGGCTAATGCTCTAGCTAGAAATACTCGCTGTTGCTGTCCGCCGGAAAGTTGTCCGATCGGTCTGTCTTTGTAAGCACTCATGCCTACTCTTTCTAAGGCATCGGAGGCAGTGCGGCGGCTAGCTGCGGAGAAGCGGCGAAACCATCCGGCTTTTCTGACTCTGCCCATCATCACGACATCCCAAACGGTGGCGGGATAGTTCCAGTCAATTTGCGATCGCTGGGGCACGTAAGCTACTGTTTCGAGTCGATCGGCGATCGCTTCTTCGCCCCAGGTAACAGTGCCGCGATTTGCGGGAATTAAGCCCAACATTGCTTTGATCAGCGTGCTTTTGCCGGCACCGTTGGGGCCAATAATACCCGTCAGCCTTCCCGGTTTGACGGAAAGATTGATATCTCTGAGTGCCTCTACCGTGCGGTAGTTTACTGCTAAGTGCTTAACAGCGATAATTTCAGTGTCGGTAGCGCTGTCTTTGAGGTGGCAAACCATTTTAGACCAAGGATTCTCGTTGGGGAAGGCGGCGGTATTCATTGCGGTGACTCTATCTCCTTTTTATTAAGTTTACTGTAAAAATGAAAAGAATATGAAATCATCGGTAAATAGGAATAATCTGGAACGCACGAGAGGTAGATAATGGGACAGTGCAAGCTCGAAACCCCTCAAACCATAGGTTTGGCGGCGAAAATCTCAAGTAGGTTAAAACTGATATCTTCCACCCTTCTCAATAACAGGCAAGATGCCTGTTCCACAAAGAGTGAGTTTTCTTGTGGGGTGGGCATCCTGCCCGTCAATAACAGGCAAGATGCCGGTTCCACAAAGAATGAGTTTTCTTGTGGCACAGGCATCTTGCCTGTTCCTAAGCAAGTTATTGAGAATGGTGTCAGATGTGACTTAAAACTGATATCTTCCACCCTTCTCAAGAACGGGCAAGATGCCCGTTCCACAAAGAATGAGTTTTCTTGTGGAACAGGCATCTTGCCTGTTCCTAAACAAGTTATTGAGAATGGTGTCAGATGTGAATTAAAACCGACGGCAATTGTGAAGCAATCCGATCAAGGGGAGTTTAGCGGTGAGTGGGGGATTGAAACCGCCGCCCTTGTATGGGACAAGTCCAAGGCATTTTGGATTAGAACTATTGCTTGCGGCATTTTGACTGTGGGTTTATTTAGTTGCGCTCAAACCCAGGGCGATCGCCTCTCTCCAGAGGCAGATGCTAAACCCAAGGTAGTTGCTACCAGCACAATTATTGAGGATTTGACCGATCGAGTAGCGGGTGGCGAAGTTCAGCTAACCGGAATTTTGCAGCCGGGAACCGATCCCCACGTTTACGAACCGGTGCCAAAAGATTCTCAAGCTTTAGAAAAAGCTAACTTAATTTTGTATAACGGTTACAATTTAGAACCGGGATTAATTAGGATGATGAATGCCGCCGGAATTAAGGCGCGGAAATTAGCAGTGGGGGAAGTCGTCAAGCCTTTGCTACTGAATAAAGAAGGCAATACCGTACCCGATCCGCACGTTTGGGGAAATGTGGAAAATGTAATTCAAATGGTAGAAGCAATTCGGGATGCGCTAATCGAGGTGTCGCCGGAAGATAGGGAGAAGTTTACGCAGAATGCTGTGAAACTTACTGAAGAGTTAAAACGCTTGGATAGTTGGATCGAACAAGAGATTAAAACTATTCCCGAAAAGCAGCGCAAATTAGTCACAAGTCACGATGCTTTTCAATATTACAGCCGCGCCTACGGATTGGGAGAGGCTAACAGTTTGATCGGAATTAGTACGGAGGAACAGCCGAGCGCTCAAACGGTGCAAAAGTTAGTAGAATCGGTGAAAGCGGCAGGAGTTCCTGCTATTTTTGCCGAGACTACAATTAACCCGCAACTGATTAGAACAGTGGCGGAGGAAGCGGGGGTAAAATTGGCGGCGCAGCCACTTTATTCTGATTCAATTGGGGCGGCGGGAAGCGAGGGCGATTCTTATGTGAAAATGATGTCGGCTAATACTCGCGCCATCGTCGAAGCTTTGGGGGGGAAATCCACGCCGTTTGAAGTTAGCAAGTAGCAAGTATGGTGCCCCGGAAGAGTTTTATTTTCTCTGCGGGGTGACAGCTAGCTGACGCAGCCTACAAGTTTCAGTAGGCTTGCATTGCATAAGTCTTTGATTGATACAGAAACCGCAGATGCAAGGTAGATAAACGCAGATAAACGCAGATTATTGAAGGAATTGAAAGGTTGGGAATGCAAGAGGTCTAGTTTATCTGTTTTGACAAAATTAAATTGAGCACGTTCAACTCGTTGGAACTTAAAAGATATTTATCTGTAAAAATCTTGGATCGACTTTGTTCTAAACTGTAACTTCTAAACACGATAAACGGGAAGTCTTGATACTTGTGTCCGATCGGCATTACACTATCTACAGGGTAGATAGATCGCACATAAGCCGACAAAATATCCCGAAACCGCCTGTCTTCCGGTTCTTCTAGCTTGCTGTCAGCAAAATACTCCTGCATCTCCTCCCCGCTGACAAAAGCAAACAGCGGTATGGCATAATAGCGATCGAACTGCTGACTCTGCTCTTCAAAATACTGAGTTTTCTCGACATCGCTGTTGAGAAATTGCAAAAGCTCGATCGCACCTCCTCTTATCGCCGATCGTACATTCTCCGGGGACGACTCGCTATCCCTGATTCCATACATTTTCTCCAGCAACTTCTTCTCTAGACATTCCTTAATTTCTCGATGAAGCGACATCTGGTACGTTTCTACCAAATTTTGCTTAGCTAGAGGTACGAGCAACAAACTACCGCAAACATGACCGAGTTCTAAATTATCATAGCTCAACAAACCATCAAGAGGATTGCACTTTTCCAAAAACTTACGATTAAAATCGTCCCGCATTTCCAGATAAAAATCGCCCTTTTGACGAGAATTATCAGAATTTTTCAAAACATAATCCCCGCGACTCAAAAGCTGTTCCAGACTCGTATAAACCTCCTTAAACAACATATTTCCTCGCTGGCTCTCGCTCTTTAATGTCTTAATTAGAGCCGCCATTTTGCTGCTAAAAGTATCCCCGACTGCGGAAACCGACTTACCGCCAATCGGAATCATCAAAAACTTATCCCTACCTAAATAACCGTATCCCGAAATTCGCGTCATCACCGCCGTCTTCAGAATTAGCAATAAATTCAACAAACTCAACTTGCTTTCTTGCAGGGAAAGTTCCGCATCATCAGCGTAATAAACTGCGGTATCAGATAGGTAAAAAACCAATTCTTTGTCTTCACCATCAAGAGTTTTACCGTTGTCATATTCCCCGCGCCCCCGATAAATCACCTGTATCACTTCCATGAGATTTTTCTCAATCTGAAAGCGGGGAATATCTACTAAAATATGCTTAGTTTTCGGGAAAGATAAGCCGCGACTTCCCGATGCAGTCATAAAAATTACTTTAGCTGTATTTTTGTATTCCTGTATTTTTTCTTTCTCCTCTTCCGAGATATTCGCGTGAATTTCCAGATAATCGGTCAACTGCTCAAACTTTTCGCGACTCTCTTTAATTTTATTAATTAATTCAGTTAATCTTTGCTTGTTCTGAATGTATACTATAATTTGTTCTACACCGGGGATGGCTAATCGCTGATTGATATCCTCAATTATTTCAGATTGTACCCGCTTTACTAAATTACTATTCTGTTTTAAAGGCGCATTTTCACTGTATTTAACACTTTCTACAAATACCTTGTAAGTTATCTCTAAACTGCGCGCCGGGTAGGAATTCGCATTGATAACTTTAGCCGCTAACCGTTTAAATTCAAAGGGTATGACTTGCAAAGGCGGGATTTTCTGAGCATTTTTATCTACGTTTTTGAAATAAATTTTATCCGGTTCCGGCGAGGTATCGCTTAAGTGCTGTTTGATGACATCGGGGTCAACAATCGAAGCATCTGCTACAATAATTTTAGTATTAAAACCGTGCCGCTTATCCGCCAACTCATAATCTTGGACAATTTCCGTAATTCCTGACAAAAACTCCACACCCCCATCATCTCCTGTGACTTCATCTATCATGATGAATAAGTGTTTAATCCTGCGGGATATTTCCTGCATCTTAGCAGAAACAACTTTTCCGGTCCGTTTATTGACAACATCTTGAAATATCTTTGCAAAGTGTTTTAGAGTATTTTCTCCGTTTTCAGTTGCTTTCAAAGACTGGATAGAAACCGTGGCGATAATATTATTAGAAATTTCACCATTATTAATCAGGGCATAAACTGCATCACAAGTGCTGTTTAGCACTCCCAGAGTTTTGATATTGGTTGGTTGAAGTACGGTTTCCCCTTTTCTTTCAATTTGCCGCTGGTGATATTCTCTTCTCTGATTTTCTGGATTGTCTTTGAGGAAACGAACTGTTTTTTCTGTGAAATCGTCATTGCGATTATTTGATTGGTACTTAATGGTACGCCGTCCCCCATTGCTGGCAATAATATCAGAGTTTGTGTTAATAGAAAAAAGGCGATTGTCGCACAGCAATCCTGTTGTTTTGTCTTTGAATTTCTCGATAATATCTAAGTTTACTTGCTTGCGGGGACTGACGTAGAAAAATAGGAAACCGTCCTCGATATGGCTTTTGAGAAATTGGGCGATCGCAGTTGTTTTCCCAATTCCCGGATTCCCCGTCAAAAAAATGTAAGTTTCATCAGATTCCAGTGCTTTGACAATTAATTCAGCGTGAGCATTTCTCAGATGCGATCCGCGAGAAACTTGCAAATCATCTGCCAGTTTATCTGATATAATATCGATGGAATTAGCAAAACCATCAATACGCTCAGTATGAGGTATAAAACTAGAATCTTTCTCGATTGCTAACAAATCATCAACAAACTTCCTGCCTTCTTTAAAAGTGTGAGCCGCGTTGATTTGGATGACTTTGAAAACTTCGCTCCGAGCAATGCTAATATCTTTATATGTATCTTTCTTTTTGTAGATTTGCGAACAAGTTGACAAAAAATTGATTTTGTGTTTATTAATGGAAACGGCATTAATAGTGCGATCGCTATAACCCACTACATTAAACAACACCTCAGCATCACTTGAAATCATACCTGTTTTTTGCAAAAATCCATAGAAGCTGTGAGCGTAGCTACCGGCTTGAATTAACTTACTGGTTTCCTTATCCTGATAGTTAAAAGCTTTAAAATAGTCTTGCAACTCTTGTGAAAAATTAATTCCTAAAGTGCTGGTATCAATGCCCAGGTTAGAAAAAACACTTTTCGATCGCAAATAGCTAATTTCTCTCCCCAACAGTTTCCGCATCACCTCAACTTCATGTAAATCAGGCACTTCAGCAGCAGCCGGAGAAAACACAGATAAATCAACACACAAAATTCTAAAATTCTTACCTTTCTGTAGCAGCAAAAGCGTATCCGCCCACAGGAATTCACCCGTTTTTGAGTAGCGATTGATGTACAAATTAATATCAGCAGTTAATAAACTAGGTTTCAGGGATTTGAGTTGCAGTAAAACTTCTTTAAAACCTTCTTCATCCTTTTTAGCATAAGTTCCAATGCTGTTAGTTTTAGTAAAACTGCACTGATAGTACAAAATTTTTAAATGCTGTGGTTTTCCACCAATAGCTTTCAGGTACTCCCGGAAAAAATTTAAGCCGCCCAAAAAACCTTTTTGTATATAAAATAAACTCCATTTTTCAATTATTTTAATGTTCAAACTGCTTGGAATGTTATGCGAATTGATAATTTCGGTTACCATCTTGGAAAACTCAATCTGCTGCAAATCTAGGCGGTAAGAATCGCCGAAATTGTGAGAGATTTTTTGCTGCTGAATGCAAGCCAGAATCCCAATATTAAATCCAACTTCAAAGAGGCGACCGAAGTTTGCTGCTATCATTATTTTAGACCTCAATCGGCTACATTTAACACTTCTCTTACCTTGTTCAAAAATGCCAACGAATTAAAAGTAGCACTTCCACCCGCGTGACTAAATTCAGATAAAGCACCAACGGATGACTCGCCAATAATGCGATCGAACGGATCGAGTTTCAAGCTAATTTGTTGGCGTGATTCGTACTTAGAAAAGTGAAAAAGTGTCAAATAGTTCAATAAAGTATCTTTGATTTCACTATCATAAATCAAGCCTTGGCGAATATTTTGATCGTCGATAATTCCCTCGTAAATATTCAACAGTGTCGAATAGGAAATTACCCCATTGTAAAAATTTTTTTCCCCTTGTTCTACTTTAATCCCATTAAACAGATTGAAAAACATCGCGGCTTGCTTGCTCGGATCTGCAAATAAGTTAGCAAGTTCCGCTGTATCTTGAATATAAAAAGATTCTCCCCGATGCTTTTGGGGACTGTAAACGTAGTATTTATCAAGGAATACCGGATAAATTCTAATATCTTGTCGCTCTCCTTTCAAGGTGCGGATGATATCTTTCGACATGAAAAATAATTTCTCGTCTTCATCATTTTGAGTAATGTGCAGCGTACTCATATAAGGTGCTTGCGAGATATACAGAAAATTTCGATATCCTCGCTTGTACAACTGGCTGACAATATCTTCGAGAATTGATGGCTGAGTATAAAGATGCTCAAGGCTATAATTAGCGGAGAAAGTTTTCAGCAATCCGACTTGAATAGTTCCGTCTTCGTAGCGCCTGATTCCGGTAACTTCGCCCAGCAAACAGGCTTTTCTCGATGCGCGATTATCGCCCCTACCTTTTCTCGCGTCGCTGTCTCTTGTAGATACTGCAATAATCGCTAAATTATCCAATTCTGGAGATAGCTGCACGTTGTTAAATCGAAACTTTTTAGGAAGTATTGAATACAGCGAACTCAAACCGTTTCTGATTTTAAAAGCACTCAAAGTGCCCCTGATACGGAATCCCTGGGAGTTTGTTCGGTGATTTTCACTCAAAATGTGAGATAATGTTTTGGAAAGATGCCCCATAAATTTTTCCGAAGGGAAAGGATGATCGTGGTCGCCTTCGTGAATTCTCACTATCGGCACGAATGTATTATTTGGTAATTTTTTCAACAAGATTCGCAAGCAAATATACGACAGCAGCAAAACCGCAAACTTGTAAACAAAAGCTGCTTCTTGTTTCAAACCTCCTTGGCTATCTAAGCGTCGGTATTCGTAGGGAAACACAACTAATTTACCCTTAAAATTTTCATTTAAAATTTCTTGAGAACGCTTGGCATTCGGAACCGAAAGTATAGGCAAAGCCTGCATACCTTTGATGTTGTATTCCATGCTAAAACTTTGGAATTCATCAGTTGAGAAATAGCGAATATCTTCAATGGTAATATTGACTGGCAATTGACAAAGGGCTTCTGGGCTGACATTCGGCTGTCCCACGGAAATATACTGAAGCGTTTCCTTGGGATTGCGCTGGACTACTTCTTTGAAAAATTTACCCGTTGTCAAAGTATTATTTACTTTTCTGAGGATGCCTGTTTCAATTAAGATGTGTCGTGCTTCTGTGCAGGGATGCAAAATAGTTTTCGTCTTAATGAAGTCTTTTAAAAAATTTTTAAGGCTGTTAATTTTTGCCTTAATATTAAACTTCTCAAATCCTTTAATAAAATTGCGAAACAGCTCTATTTTCGCATCTTCGTTAGATTCATTGAGTACGGGAAATACTTTGCGATCGAAATTGGCTATCGGATCGTAATCAAGTTCAGATTCTGCGTTGTAATTTGGATCTAGGGGATTGCTGTTAGAAGCAAATACAAAATAGTATAAAAATGCTATTTTTAGTACCTTGAGAAAGAAGGTTTCGTAAGAGGCTGGTTCCTCTAATGCGGCTAAGTGTTCCGGGCTGTCAGGATTTAGTAGACTGAGATTGTAATCAAATACGCTATCTGCGCCGTGGGATGGAACTGGATTGCCCAACTTTAGTTTTAAACCAAACACAAATTGGCGATCGCCCCCAGAAGTATCGGTCGTTTCTCCCAGATTACCTGCTATAATCGGAATAATGGGCAGTGCATCCAAAGCTTCCGATCGCGAAAACACATCTTTATAATTAATCTTAGTCTCTTGATAGTTAACCAGATAGTCTCCCTCAACTTTATCAGCGTCTTTGATATACTGTTCTATCAACCGCAAGCGCCGGATCAAATCTTGTAAATAAATGCAGCCTCTGTCGTTGGCTTTATCCGGGCTGACGTTTGCTAAAATATATTCTAAGTAAGTAATTTTGGCTTCTTTTTTTAGTTGACCTAGAGTTTCTTTATCGACAATTCGCACTAATCGATGAAAACTAGAAGTTTCATCACTCAACATTTCCTGAAGCAGTCGATTGAGTTCATCATTGTCATCCTCAGTCTGAGCTTTTTCATCAATATAATTTTTTAAACCTTCTTGCAATTCTTGTTGAAAAATATTTGCATTTCCGACAGAAATAGTAACTTTGTGAAACTTGAGCAAGGAATCGCTTCCAGTGCCCAATGGTTCCAAAGTTAGCTTCTTTTTTTGCAAATTGTGATGTTTTTTGTCGAAATCGTATTTGAAGCCCAACTGACTTCCGCTGCCTTTAAAAGAATCTAGAAGACTGGTTAAGCTATTTACAAATTTTTCAATGGCAATATTTTGTCCTAAAATTGATTCTAATTGCTGCCGCAAACACTGTTGAATCTGCCTAACTCGATCGCCAAAAATCTCCTCAACTTCTGGCGGAAAATTAACCGTAGCAGCATCTGCTTGACGTTCAAAGGAACCCAAGGGTGTCCGCACTTGCATTTTTGCAACATCAGCAGCGATCGCATCAATATCGACGATCAGACGGCGGCGGTCATCTGATATATTAAACGGGTTTTTCGATTGCAAAACTTCTAAAATCTTGTCCAGCAAATCGCCATAGTCTACTGGAACTAAATCGCTGTCATTCAATCTTAAGATGTTCACCCTGTTAACCCCTTCAAAAAGCTTGAATCCACTCTTTCACATCGTACTCAGTCCAAACCCCATTTACCCAATAAGGATCGGTTTCCACCAATTTTCGCACGGCGGCCTCATCTTCAGCGTCGTAAATTGCAAAAACTTTTGTTAAATCTTTCGTTGGCCCGATCGTACTTAAGACACCCGATTCCTTCTGCTTAGCCAATCCTGCTAAATGAGCGTCTCGAAACGGAGCGCGTTTTTCGAGAACGTCTTCGCAGTAACTTCCCCACATCACATATTTGGTCACGGTTTTGAGCCTTAGATTAATTTGTTTAAAAGTTATTGTACAATAAGAGTAAGAGGATTTAACTAAAATTTTAAGAATAAGATTAATGAACCGCAGAGAGCGCAGAGGGCGCAGAGGAAGAGGGGAAACAGAGATGATTCTTAGATAGGAGAAGATTGCTATGACTTTATTAGACCTTCGTTTGTTGACGGTTCAAGAGTATCACCGTATGGCCGAAATTGGTATTTTTGACGAAGATGAACGAGTAGAATTATTGGCAGGACAAATAGTAAAGATGGCAGCAAAAGGAACAGCACATGGTGCAGCGGTGAAACGCACAGAGAAGTTACTGGAAAATCGTTTGGGAAATCGAGTTTTGGTGCGGCTGCAAGATCCAGTTCGGTTAAATGATTACTCGGAACCTGAACCTGATATTGCTGTAGTTGTACCTGATCCACTTTACTATGAAGACCACCATCCTACTCCCTCAGAAATTTATCTGATTATTGAAGTAGCCGATACTACGCTGAGAACAGATTTGGGGATTAAAGCAAATCTTTATGCTCAATCTGGAATTGCAGATTATTGGGTTTTGGATGTTAATAATCGGCAACTTCACGTATTTAGAGAACCGAGTCAGGATGGCTATCAGAGTATAGTAGTTCTTGAGGATGATGCGAGTATTTCTCCTTTGCAATTTCCTGATTTTTATTTTATGGTTGGGGAGATGTTGCGGCCGTTGGTGTCAATTTAATTAACGTTAAAAATTGAGTCCGGCAGGGGTTGAAACCCCCGCATCAAAGCTGAAGTCCTCTCAAGAGGACTGAAGAGTTCATTAGTTAGAAATTATCCATTTTAGACGGTTTTATTGCAAGAATTTGAGATTCTTCGCTTTGCTCAAAATGGCAAATTTACCTTGTAATCCGTAAATCTTATTAGTCCTCTTGAGAGGACTTTAGCTTTGAGCCAGGGAATTCATTCCCTGGCGGCCTCGATTGGTTAGTAGCGGCCTATTTTAGCTTCTCAAACTAACGCCGAATTTCTCAACTAAAACATCGCGAACTTTTTGTTGGGCGGGTTCGACATCGGTTTCGCTCAAAGTTCGATCGCCCGCGCGGTAAATTAACCGAAAAGCCAAACTCCGCTTTCCAGCCGGTACGTTGTCGCCCCGATATTCATCGAACAGTTCCACGGAATCCAGCAAACTACCCGCCGCCTTTTTCATCGCACTCTGCATCTCAACCACCGGAACTTCAACCGGTGCGAAAAATGCAATGTCTCTGTCAGAAGCGGGGAAACTCGAATAACCCGCAAACTTGCGAGTTAAGTTGCTGCATCGCCCTAATTCACCCAACAGCACCGCTAAATCTAATTGAAACACGTAAACCTGCTCAGGCAAATCCTTTTCTTGCTGCAATTGCGGGTGCAACTGTCCGAAAACTCCTAAATGTTTCCCGTTTAACCATAACGCAGCCGTGCGGCCAGGATGCAAGCGTGTATTAGAGGAATCGCTTTGATATTCCACCGACAAACCCAACTCCTGAAACGCGCTTTCCAAAATACCTTTTGCCTCAAACCAACTCAAAGGTCGATCGCGCCCTCCCTGCTGCCATTTCCACACAGTCGGATCGCCGCCGATAATCCCCGCTACTGCATCAGCTTCCTTCATTGTGGGGTGGGCATCCTGCCCGCCCTCTTCCTTCCAGAAAATGCGGCCGACTTCAAAACCGTTTAGTGCCCCATTTCCCTGTTCCAAATTGTACTGGAAAGCATCAATCAAGCCCGACAGCATTTCTGTCCGCAAAGCCGAATACTCCACAAACAGCGGATTCGCCAGCACCACCTGATTGTCTCCCTCTGTTTTCACCAAAGAATAGTGCATTAACTCCGTCAAACCGGCCGCCCGAAAAGCCGATCGCACATTCCGAATTGCCGCATATTCCGGCGACAGATAACCGGGTTCCGTTTTGCTGGGCAAAGTCTCGCAGAAATTGTCATAACCGTGGAGTCTGGCAACTTCTTCAATTAAGTCAATTTCCCTTTCTAAATCTCGGTAGCGGTAAGGCGGCACAGTCACATTCCAAACTCGTTCTTTTTCCGTTGGAACCACTTCGCATCCCAAAGCTGTGAGAATATTTTTCACCTCTTCCGGTTCCAGATATTTAGAACCGCCCGTTTGTCCTCTTTTCAACTGCCCTAAAACTAGATTTACTCGGTCTAAACGCAATTCGAGCGATCGGCTAAAACTCAAATCATCGCCGGAACTCGCCGTTTTCTGAACCGTCGCAGTGCCTCCAGCCAACTCCAAAATTAGGGCGACAGCGCGGTTGCAGGCCGTCGCCAAGGCAGCCTGATTCACCCCCCGCTCGTAGCGGATCGATGCCTCGCTCCGCAAGCCTTGAGCGCGCGCCGAACGGCGAATCGTTGCCTGGTCAAAAATCGCTGCTTCCAAAACTAAATTTTGCGTTCCTTCGTGAACTTCCGTATCTTCGCCACCCATTACCCCAGCTAAAGCAACAGGTTTGTCGCTAGCAGTAATTAACAGATTTTGAGCTTGCAAATTGCGGTTTTGTCCGTCCAAAGTTTTGAAGGATTCGCCTGTTTTGGCAAAGCGGACGCCGATGCTGATATCTTGAGTACCCGTGAAAGATTGCAGGCGATCGCGATCGAAAGCGTGCAGCGGCTGGCCCCACTCCAATAAAATGTAATTAGTTACGTCAACCACATTATTAATCGGCCGCACTCCCGCCGCCTGCAACCGCTGCTGCAACCAAGCTGGAGAAGCAGCAATTTTCACACCTTCAATTGCCGTGCCGATGTAAATCGGGCATCCTTGCGGTTCCGATATTTCTACTGCCAAACCAGGACTTTCTTTGCCCTCAATCGCCACACCATTCGCTTCGGGAATTCTCAAACTCGCCCCAGTCAGCGCGGCCACTTCCCGCGCTACACCCACCATGCTCAAAGCGTCAGCACGGTTTGCAGTTGCTGTCAAGTCTAAAATCACGTCGTCTAAACCCAAAAGTGGGCGAATATCGCTGCCCAATTCGGGATTTTCTAAATCGAAAATGTGAATGCCGGCTGACTCTTTAGATAGTCCCAATTCTGCCAGAGAGCAAATCATTCCTTCTGAAGGAACGCCCCGCAATTTAGCAGGTTTAATCTTTAAATCAATAGTCGATAAATAAGTTCCGACAACAGCGACAGGCACGTAAATGTCTGCCCTAGCGTTAGGTGCGCCGCAAACAATATTCAAAGCTTCACTAGAGCCGACATCCACTTGACAAACTCTCAATTTGTCTGCATTCGGATGCTGTTCGCAGGCGATGATTTTGCCCAAAACTACGCCGCTTGCCCACGGGCGGCGGTCTTCAATTTCTTCAACTTCAAAGCCTGCCATTGTCAGGGTTTCGGCTAATTCTTCCGGCGATATTGCCACATCCACCAATTCCTGCAGCCACTTTAGAGAAATACGCATAATTTAGTCAGTAGTTAGTTGTCAGTGCTCTGTAGTTATTAGTCATTAGTCGGCGCCGACGGGCTACGACTTTTGAGTCCCAGAATTTATTCGGGAAAGCTTTTCATAGCATACAAATTTAAATTTGTCAAGACTGTTATGGTACACATCAGCAAAAACGAGGGATCGGCCCAAAGGTAGATGTCTACTGGGGGATGAGTAGCATTCTTATTCAGAGAATGAGGTATGCTAGATACATCTAACAACGCAAAAAGCACTTAAGTTTAGAAAGACTTTACACAAAAAAGCACAACTTTAGCAAGTCTTTAAACTATCTTCAAGGATAATCAACCGAAAAAACTCAAACCAGCGAGATAATCAAAATAGGGAAAAGATATCGGCATAAAAGACTTAGGTGCAATTCCAATTCGCAATCGAAGGCACGGCTTGCCGAAAACTGATAGATTAGTATGTCTACCAGAAGCAGGAACAGGCTATTTGTGCAGTCGAGCGACGCTGACAAGATCAGAACAACATAGGCAAACTCAATCAATATGAGCTACTGCGTAAATCCGGGCTGTCCCCATCCTCAAAACCCTGCTGACTCTATTCTTCAGTGTCAGACTTGCGGTGCGCGGTTATTGCTGCGCGCTCGCTACCGAGTCATTGAACCGTTAGGACAAGGAGGTTTTGGAGCTACATTTCTGGCAAAAGACATCTCATTGCCCGGTCAACCGAGTTGTGTAGTCAAGCAACTGCGACCCAGTAGTTCGTCGCCGCGAGTTTTAGAAATGGCGCGGGAATTATTTAAGCGAGAGGCAAAAACCCTCGGCCAACTGGGCGACCACCCCCAAGTACCGAGGCTGCTAGACTATTTTGAAACGGAACAGCAATTTTACTTAGTTCAAGAGTATGTTAAAGGCTCGACTTTGAAACAAGAAGTCAAGCACTCAGGCCGTTTCAACGAATCGGATGTTAAAAATTTTCTATTAGAAATTCTGCCAGTAGTGCAATATATCCACAGCCAAGGAGTAATTCACCGAGACATCAAACCCGCAAATATTATTCGCCGAGTTCAAGACGGGCACTTAGTTCTGATTGATTTCGGAGCGGTAAAAGACCAAGTTAGCCAAACAATATTATTAGACCCCGCCGACCAAAGCGCCAACACGAAATTTTCAGTCGGCACATTTAGTTTTGCTCCCCCGGAACAAATGGCGCTGCGGCCGATATTTGCCAGTGACATCTACGCGGTGGGCATGACTTGCTTGTACTTGCTGACAGGAAAATCGCCCAAGGATTTAGATTTTGATGGAGTAACCGGCGAAATTGTTTGGCAGCCCCACGTTCAGGTAAGCCCAAATTTTGCGCGGATTCTCGAAAAAATGCTGAAGCCGATGGTTGGCCACCGCTTCCAATCAGCAGCAGATGTCCTCAGAGCTCTCTCTGGCGAATTTGAAGACCCAAGTCTGGTCGAGGGCTTGGCAACTCAATTCCACGGCTCTTCTCGTGCAGTTGAAGAACCGACAATATTTAATGACGAGGGTTCTTCGTGGTCACCGCCGAGGAGTAAAATTAATCAAGATTTACGATCGAACCACACCCGCGCTGGTAGAACTTCCTTCAGCCAATCTGGGAACACGGGGATGCAGCCCAGAGTTTCCCGGACTCTGGCTGAGTCCGGCAGAACTTTCGGAACGGTTGGACATTCTAGCGACAATTTAGCAGCGTCAAAGCTATCGAAAGTTTCTCCTAAGTGGGACACCAACAGCTTGCGAGCGGCATATTTTAAAGGCAAGCGCGATTTTGCTGACTGCGAACTGTCTGGCCTGCAACTGCAAAAATTGCAGTTAGCGGGAAGTAATTTTTATCAGGCTAGGTTGGTGAAGGCAAATTTGCAAGCAGCGGATTTGTCGGGGGCGAATTTGGGTCACGCCCGGTTAATTCAGGCGAATTTGCGAGATGCTAATTTGACTGAGGCTTATTGCAGCACTGCCAATTTTGAAGGCGCGGATTTCCGAGGTGCTGACTTGACGGGGGCTTATTTGACTAAGGCAAATTTGCGGGGAGCAAATTTGTGCGGGGCGAATCTTACCAACGCTACAGTTTCTGAGGAACAACTGGCAATGGCAAAGACCAATTGGCTGACTGTTAAGCCGGATGGTAAGCGGACTTTTGGATTTTAAGAAGTCAGTTGTCAGTTGTCAGTAGGCAGTTGTCAGTTGTCATTAGTCATATCAATTCCGGTTGCACTCCTTATGATATAGCTTTGGTTTTTGGCCACCAATGGAAACGAGTAATATCGTTTCCGGCTGCACCGGAATGATAAGCGAGGACACGGTGCAGTGCCGTTTCCATACCCCCATTAATTGTAGGGAAACGGCACTGCCATCTCGAAAGCTGCGGGCAAGATTAATTCCCATGCTACCGGATTTGATATGATTTTTACCAGCCTAAAATGGTTCAAAAAACCAAGGGAAAAAACTCCGACAAAAACCGACCTACCCACGCAGAAGCGCACTCAATTCCATTCACCTTGCAGCCCAAAAGCAGCCCAATAATAAGGAGATTGGAATTCTGAAAGCTG
>NZ_JAUBSH010000113.1:0-21203 GCF_036704705.1 Microcoleus sp. K1-B1
GACCGTATTTCTTACCTGGGAAATATTCCATCTCTAGGGACGATTATTCGTCAACAATCTTCGGTTTATTCTCTGGGGGTGTCCTGGTCTGATTGAAGAAATTCAAAAAAATATAAAGGCTCTGAATTATTGGTTCTTGATTCCTGTAGTAAGTGTCGTATAAACCCACGGTTAATTGTGACTTTAGTGGCTCAAAAAAACTATGACTTTCTTGATTTTATGATTAATAATATGTCATATTCTACCATGCTGTGCCTAGATTGTGAACCTTCTTTTTTTACTGTTACCCCGATTTATTGAGCGGATACGTTTCCGCTTACAGTCGATCGACAGTGCGGCGCGAGAACAGATTCAAAAGTTAATTGAAGGTAAAGTATATTTGGAGTTATTTGTCAAAGTGCAGCCGAAATGGTGGCTGTCTCGCACCCGTTTAGCCGAATTGGGCGATCGCGTAGAAGAGTGAAACTTTGGCAGTTGGCAGTTGGGGTTCTTCCGTTCTTTAGACCTCTTGCAAAAAATCCTTTTCATCAATTGATAGGACGGGCAAGATGCCCATCCCACAAGAAAAAATAAATTTTGTGGGATGGGCATCTTGCCCGTCCTAATTATTTTTGCAAGAGGTCTTTTGAATCAAGAATCGAGCACGACTTTCGCTCTAAGAGAGTTTCATCGGGTACCGAGAGTCGCTACAAACCCCCGCTGAACAACCAGAACGCCATTCCAATAACAGTACAGTAAACTGAGAGCAGCCCCATTCGCCCCAGTTGACCTATGCCACGTTGGTTCAATACTGCTGGCCCATGCCAAGAAGACATTCATTACGCACTGTCGCCCACGGTACGCTTACCAAGCTTAGAACGGTTAATCGCTCAACGCAACTATTTCGTCATCCATGCACCCCGGCAAGTGGGGAAAACCACCGCTATGCTGGCGTTAGCCAAACAACTCACCGAAAGCGGACAATATACAGCCGTGATGCTGTCGGTAGAAGTCGGCGCACCCTTCAGTCAAGACATTGCGGGTGCAGAGGATGCCATTCTCGGTGCTTGGCGACGGGCGATTTCGATTCGACTTCCCCCAGAATTGCAGCCTCCTGCTTGGCCCTCGTCGGAACCGGGACAGCAAATCGGCGATGTACTCAGCCTGTGGGCACAATCTTCTCCTCGTCCTTTGGTGGTTTTCATCGATGAAATTGACGCACTGCAAGACCAAGCTTTGATTTCTATTCTGCGCCAATTACGCGATGGTTATCCCAATCGCCCGAAAGCGTTTCCGCAATCGGTGGGCTTAATTGGTTTGCGGGATGTTCGCGATTACAAAGTGGCTGCGGGGGGAAGCGATCGACTCCATACATCCAGTCCGTTTAATATTAAAGTGCGATCGATTACTCTCAGAGATTTTAATGCCTCTGAAGTCGCGGAGATCTACGCGCAACATACCCAAGATACCGGACAAGTTTTTACACCTGAAGCCGTAGCCTTAGCTTTTGAACTGACTCAGGGACAACCTTGGTTAGTGAATGCTTTAGCTAAGGAAATTGTAGAAGAATTAGTAACAGATGAATCTATAGAAATTACACCACAACATATTTTATCCGCTAAAGAAATTTTAATAAAACGGCAAGATACGCATTTGGATAGCTTGGCTGAACGACTGCGAGAAAATCGAGTTAAAGCCATTATCGAGCCAATGTTAGCCGGACGAGAATTGCCAGAATCTTCTAATGACGATCGCCAATACCTCGTAGATTTGGGCTTGCTCAAACGCGATCCAGCCGGGGGTTTAGTCATCGCAAATCCGATTTATCGAGAAGTGTTGCCGCGAGTTTTGGCGCAAGGGCCGCAAGATAGTTTACCGATTATCCGTCCGAGTTGGTTGAACGATCGCGGCGAACTGATAACCGAGGCACTTCTGCAAGCGTTTCTCGCATTTTGGCTGCAACATGGCGAACCGTTACTCAAAAGTGCTTCTTATCCCGAAATTGCACCGCATTTAGTGTTGATGGCGTTTCTGCATCGGGTAATTAATGGTGGGGGAACGTTGGAGAGGGAATATGCCATTGGACGCGACAGAATGGATTTATGTTTGCGTTATGGTGAGGTAACATTGGGAATTGAACTGAAGGTTTGGCGAACTCGGAAAGTCGATCCGTTGAGTAAAGGGTTGGAACAGTTAGATGGATATTTGGCTCGATTGGGAGAAGATGAAGGGTGGTTGGTGATATTCGATCGTCGCGAGAATGCGCTCGAATTAGAAGAACGACTGAATACTGAAATTCATCTGACACCAATGGGGCGAACCGTTACAGTTATTCGTGCGTGAAGAAGTTGTGATGAATGTCTCGATTTTTTCCGAATATGTCTAATGAAGAGTTAGACAGGGTAGATGGACGTGTTTCTCCTACCTGCTCTTTAACAAGAAAAAAAAGAAGACTACTAGAAAAACAAACAATGCCAGAAGAAAAAGCTTTAACCATTGATTATTCTCAAGAAGACGCAGCCTCAACGTTTGCCCCCAAACCACTACTTTCCAGCCATCAAGCAGGATGGAAAAATATCCATCTGGCACACTATCAATTGCCTGTGATGGAAGTCCCAGAGATATACAACGTTCAACACGTGATTGTGATTCCATTTTGGAAACAGCCAGTAGAAGTAGAACTTATTGCTGAAGGTAAGCGTTATTTAACGCAACACGATCAGAAAGAAACAGCGCGCCATTGTATTGAAGTTCTTCCTGCTTACGTACCTATAAGTTCTGGATGTCATCAGGAAATTGAATTAATGCACTGCTATCTAGAGCCTACCTTCCTAGCTCATGCTGCTCATGAGTCAGTCAATCCAGACCGAGTTGAAGTTAAGCTGGCACTTCAAGCGCCTGACCCATTGGTTTGGCAAATTGGCTTAGCCCTGAGATCGGTGCTGGAAACTGACGCAAAGAACAGTCATTTTTATGCAGAATCTATGGCAACAGCTTTAGCGGCTCATTTCCTCAAGTATTACTCAACTCGTAAGCACGTCTTGCGGGAGTATGAGGACGGTTTACCCAAATACAAACTGAAACAAGCTTTTGAATATATTGATGCTCATCTTCATCAAGATGTATCTCTGGCAGAAATTTCGGAAGAATTAGGTATAAGCCAATACTATTTCTGTCGCTTGTTCAAGAAATCGACAGGAATATCTCCTCACGCATATCTAGTTCAGCAAAGAGTAGAGCGATCGAAGCAATTACTGAAGCAGAGAGAACTCACAATCAATGAGATCGGTGTTGAGTGCGGTTTTGCCAACCCCAGTCATTTTGCTAGATGTTTCCGACAATACACAGGGATATCGCCTAAACAATTTCGGATGATATAGCAAGAATGTGTTCAAATCGCAAGAAAATGTTCGACTTGAACTGGCAAAGATGATTAAGGTTGTTTTGTATAAATTAATCTGAATTCAGTGCATCTGACGGTTTCCTAATCTTATCCGACTGACCAAGCAGGAGTGTGAAGGATAAATTCAGCTCAAAGTTGCTTAGAAGCTATTCCAGATACATAAATTCTGGACGAGATTGCTGACCGTAAAATAGTTGTGTGGCTTGTTGACCGGTAATTAAAGATTACGAGGAAAGTATGAAGAAGTCTATTTTATCTCTTGCCCTAGCAGGTTTTACAGTCTTGCTAGGCATTCAGTCTCCGGCTAGGGCAGGTGATCAAATTAATATTGTTGGTGGCTCTCTTGTGTATGCCAGCGCTGGAAGATGGGTTCCCTTTCGATGGGGAGATGGTACCAATATGAAGGCTATAAGCTTCGGTGCTACTTCAACTCAAAAAGGTACACCTTTCATAGTAGCTATTGGTGGAGACGGTGTCTTACTTTTTAGAATTGGACCTGCATCTCGTGACTTTTTGAATAGGCAAGCTGATGCGTTTACGTGGAACCCTAATGAAAAAGACCGTCGTATGAAAGCACAAAGAGTGCTCGGTGTCACTCCTCTTAGTGGCGACGCAGTGAGAGTTTCTATAATTGCTGGCAACGGAAGCCAATGTACTCTAGATGCAAACATCTATGAGATGTACAGGAGTAATGCGTCATGGTGGGACTGTCTTTAGTGCGATCGCCTCTCGCCATAGGTTGGGTTGAGGCAACAAAACCCAACCTTCATAGATATTGGAACGATCAGTTTTGTAGGGTGCGTTGCTGCAAAGCAAACGCACCCTCTCATTAGACCCTACCGTGTACACACAAGTCCGATATCTGTGAACACAAGTCCTAAAACCCTTATCTAGCATGAGTCTCATAAATCCCGTTCATTCTCGCTAATTTTAAGCTATTGATTCGGCAAAACGAGAAATCAGGGTTCTAGCAAACAGGATTTGTACAATATGGGTCAGCGGTAGACTTGTGTGTACACGGTAGCTCATTAGACCTTCTAAATGAACTGCTCATTTGGAAAATACTCAATGCCCAACTACCGAAGACCCGGAATTGCAGTCAAGTAGGAGTAATCGGCTGGGTTTCCTTTCAACTCAGCCGATCTTTTTCTTCGCAGCACTGTCAAAAAGCGCAATCTTGGCTGGGACTGCGACCGTAGGTGCGATTGCTCAGATTAAAATAATAGGACAACCATTCAAACAAGGTCAAGCCCATAACAATTCGACAACCCCGCTACAGCCAGGAGGAATTTGCTCGACGCGGCGATGAGATTTATGAATCTCAGGTGCGCCAGCAAGTTGAGGAAGGCAATCATGGCAGAATTGTTGCTTGCGATCTACATTGAAAATGGAGCCTTTGAAGTAAAGGTGCAAGTCCGATTTAACCGGACATGATATTAAGGATTCCAACGGAGATTTTCATTTCCACCTTATAAGTCGCTACAAACCCCGTGCCTTCGCGCCGGGGTGAATGTCAACAACAACTATCAAGGCAACTCAACCGAACTCGGTTTAGCAATGTGAGGCAAGCCCCAGCCCAATTTTTCCCGCAAAATGTGGAAAAACTCAAAAGATTGCACCCGAATAAACCGGGCTGGGTATTGAGCTCGCTCGACTTGCACCCAATCTTCGGGCAGAACATAACATCCGCCGTTACCGTCTACCACCATTACCAGGCGGTTTGGACTCGCCGGCAAAATCTTGACCGGCTCGGTGTTGGAAAACACCAAAGCCCGCGAAGCCATTGAATGCGGGCAAATAGGCAGCAATTGCAACACCGGCACTCCGGGAATGATGACAGGCCCACCGGCAGAAAGGGCGTAAGCTGTCGATCCTGTCGGAGTCGCGATGATGACTCCATCTGCGGCAATATCAATAGAGGCGTGCTGGCCGATCGCCACTTCAAAATGACACATACAAGTCAGGGGTTCCCGGTGCAGCACCATTTCATTGAGACAAAGGGCTTCCCAGAGGCAGTCGTTTTCTCGAAACAGCCGCACAGCCAGCATTGATCTTTCTTCTATTTCGTATTCTCCAGCGATTACCTTTTCCAAAGCTTGCGGCAGCAAGTTCAGGTAAGTTTCTGTTAAAAAGCCCATGTGACCGGTATTGACAGTCAGCAGCGGCACTCCAATCGGAGCGACTTGGCGAAATGCCGACAGCACCGTACCGTCGCCGCCCAAAACCACTGCAAACTCCATGTCGCTGTCAAAACCGGGGGGGACGAGTTGTTCGATCTGAGTGTGGCACAGGGGGCGATCGGGGCTAGAATAGCCCAGAATTCCTCCCGAACCAGAAACCGAGCAAACCTCCCAGCCGCGGGCAGTCAGCTTGTCTTCCAACTCTGCGGCGATGCGACAAGCCACAGGTTTAACGTCGTTGTATATAATCCCAGCTTTCGGCACTTTAAAATGTAAAGGGCATTTTTTGTTTACTCCGTTTTTTAGTCTTAAGCTGCTCGTACTCTATTTCCTTGAGCTTCTTCATAATCAGATTAAAGTATTCTTCCAGATAAGACTCCAAAGTAGTAGTTTCTTTAGGGTCGATTCCGAAGACACTGTAAACGTCATCCATCGGAGCTTTCAAGGGTTTTCCGGCTGCCAAAACTTCTGAAAAAGCCAATCTGTCAGCTACGTTCCAACTCCACTGAAAGAAGGTAGCTAATTTACGAGTAGCCTGCAACAAGACATCTGGGGTGCGCGTAATTTTGGCTTCCTTCCCTGACAGCCGTTCGCACAACCGCACGATTTCGTCAGCATCCCAAGCGCGATTTCCCACCACCGGAAAGCTTTTTTTCTCGGTTTCAGGAACGGAAAGGGCCCGGACGGCAAATTTAGCAACGTCCTGAGTGTTCATGTAGGCAAGGGCGGATGGCTTGTTGGGCAGCCAGACTGCCTGATTGTCCAAAATCGGCATTGCATACAGGCTCAGCAGTCCTTGCAAAAAGCCGCAAGGTCTCAAGATTGTGTAGTCTAGACCGGATTCTGCTAAGAACAATTCGGTACAGCGCTTGATTTCCAACAAGGGGACTTGGGGATATTTCTCCGCGTCGAGAAAGGAAAAGAATATGTAACGCTTGATGCCTGCTGCTGCTGCTGCTTGGATCAGCGATACTTTTCCGTCCCAGTCTACTCTTTTGATGCTGACAGAATCGGCTGCACTTGCTGTTGCTGCATCGATAATAGCACTGACGCCTTCTAGGGCCGGAGGCAGACTGTCTGGCTGGCAAAGGTTTCCCGGTACGAGTTCAGCGCCCCATTCTTTCAAAAATGCAGCTTTTCTGTAACTTCTGACTAAACAGCGCACCTGGTAGCCCTCGTCTAGGGCGCGGCGGGCTATTTGGCGGCCGAGAGTGCCGGTGGCACCTAAAATCAATAAAGTCATCTAGGGATTAATTATGAATCTTAAACTTTCAATAAGATGGTATCAGGTTTTTGTTAAGTTTTTTATAAAAACTTAACAAAAACCTGAAATTTTCTCATTTTAGGCTTGAGATATTCGCCAGAAGGCTTGCTTTTGGCAGCAAGTAGACTCTAGAAGGCAGAAGGTAGAAGGCTTCTGAAGGATTGTTGAAAAAAACTTATTCTTCGCCACCTTGCAATTTGAGCAGGAGGAAGCCTCCACCTATACCCACGAAAATTAGGGAAAAGGACAAAAAGGCTGCATTGAAAATTTCAGGATTCATGATTATATATGTCCAATTGGGCGATCGCATTAAATAAAGATAATATAATTTGGGGCAACCCGGTACATGAATGCTAAAATTTCAGTGCCGAAATTCCTGTATTTTGTTGGAGAAAACTGCCTTGAGTCTCGATCGGGAATCAAAACTAGCTGTAACTCTGGGAGATCCGGCGGGAATTGGCCCGGAAGTGATTCTCAAGGCATTGGCAGATCCCGCTGCTGGTTTGAGAGTAACGGTTATGGGTTCTAGGAGAGTTTTGCAGCAAACTTACGATAAGTTGCGATCGAGCAATCCAGCAGCAGAAGCGGCAAATCCCGAAACATTAAATATTATTGATATCGAACCAGACAACAAGTGGGGCGAAATAGTCCCCGGTGTAGGGAGTGCAGCTAGCGGGGCTGCTAGCTTTGCTTACATGGAAAGTGCGATCGCCCGTACCATCGCCGGCGAATTCTCGGCCATCGTCACAGGTCCGATTTCCAAAACTTGCTGGCAGGCGGCCGGTTACAATTATCCCGGACAAACAGAACTCCTCGCAGAAAGGGCGAAATCGCAGCGATTCGGAATGCTGTTTGCCGCCACATCTCCCCACAGTGGCTGGACGCTAGTAACTTTACTCGCTACCACACATATTTCGCTCCGTCAAGTACCCGATGCTTTGAGTCCAGAATTACTGAGTGAAAAACTAGAATTACTGATAGACTGTTTGCGGGAAGATTTTGGGCTGGAAAGACCGAAAATTGCGATTTCTGGCTTAAATCCTCACAGCGGCGAAAATGGCAAACTGGGAAATGAAGAGCAAGACTGGATGATACCTTGGTTGGAAACGCAGCGCGATCGCTTTCCTCAAGTGCAGTTAGACGGGCCAGTCCCCCCCGATACCCTGTGGGTAAAACCGGCTAAAGTTTGGTACGGTTTAGCCAAGGAAGCTCACGACGGTTACTTGGCAATGTACCACGACCAGGGGTTGATTCCAGTAAAATTGATGGCTTTCGATAAAGCAGTCAACACTACAATTGGCTTGCCTTTTGTCCGCACATCTCCAGATCACGGCACAGCTTTTGATATTGTAGGTCAAGGGATTGCAGATGCCTCCAGCATGAAGGCAGCATTGCAGTTGGCGGCTCAGTTGGCTAGTCGCAGAACAGCAGTTAAAATAGGGCGATAGCTTTAGTACGCCTGACGCTTGGAACAATTGTGTCATTCCTATTGATTTTCGCTGGGGTGAGGCGGCAAGCAAGCTGGTAATTTCCTTCGGTAGATTAAAATCAACTATTGGTAGCGCAGTATGGCAGCATCTAATGATAATTCAGGCAAAATATATCAGTCAGAAAAAGAGGTTTCTGATGCAACTCTGGCAAGTTCTAAAGCTGGAGAGCAACTTCAGGAATTGCTAACCATACTGACTGAATTTCAGTTATTAAAGAAATCCAAAAAAGAGCCAAGCGAGCTGAAATTACCGCTTTCGGAAAAGTCGGTTCAGCGATTAGAGGATGAGGAAAATCGGCGCAAACAATTGTCTTTCCTGATCGAATCACCGAGTATTGTACCGGAAGTATTAAGTAATGATGAAGAGCTCCCATCTCAAAGACGAGAAAACAATAATGAGGAACCCGATTTATCTATAGCCGGGAAAGTAGCTAAAAAAACTCGTCCGTCAGAGGAAGAATTAGAACAAGCCGTAGAGGAGTTTAAGCGGTTGCAACAACTACTGTTTGAAAGGGATTTACCGGAATTTTATAGTAATGTTTTGAGCGTGGAACAAAGGTTAGAAAATTTTGAGAATATGATGTCTCAACCAGAAGAGTTGATGGTTTTACTGAAACCGTTAATTCCTGAGTTAGTGAGAGAAGAATTAGAGGAGTTGAAGTCTGAATTAAAAAAGGCGATCGACCTCGCGAGCAATAATAAAATTAATCGGATCGAGTTGGAGGCCAAATTAGCAGATTGGGAAAATCAAATTGCTAACTTGAACCAGCAGCCACTGCCGAATACAGAACACTTAATCAAACGGCTGATGCCAGTGGTGGGCGATCTGCTCAACCGTAAGGTAGAGGAGTCTAAGTTAGAGGTAGCTTCGGCGATCGCACCGAGAGTCAATCAAGTAATTCACAATCAAAACGGACTTGAAGAACAGGTAGTAAAAATTGAAGATAGAATTGCGAATATTCAGCAGCGTTACCAGCAGCAACCGGAAGATTTAATTAAGCAGCTAGTACCAGTAGTTAGCGATTTGCTGAACCGCAAAATTAGTGAATTAAAATTAGAAGTTGTAGAAGCTGTTGCCCCCTCAGTACAGGTAAGAATAGCTTGGGTAGAAATAGAAGAAAAAGTATTGAGCCTCATCGAGAGCCGACTGGCTACGCAACAGTCGCCAACTCAGAAGCCTGAAGAGATAATGGCGATGCTAATGCCGGCAATAACTGATTTGCTGAATCAGAAAATCGATGAATCAAAATTACAAGTAGCAGCACAGATCCAACCTTTGATAGAATCAGCAATTCTTCAAAGGGAAGTTCAAGGAAAATTGAGCGACGTAGAAAGTAGACTAAATAATCTTCAGCGACAGCAAAAAAGTCAGCCGGAAGATATAATGGCAAGATTAATGCCGTTAATGATTGAGTCGCTGAACCGGAAAATCGAGGAGACCAAATTAGAGGTGAGAGAGGCGATCGCGCCCGGTGTCAACACGGCTATTCAAAACAGCGGTATTGCAGCACAAATATTAAATAATGAAACTAAGATTGTCGAAGTTCAGCAGCAAGTTTTAACCGAGATAGAAGGGTTGATGGCAAGAATAATGCCAGTGATTGTAGAAATGCTGTCTCGAAACATCGGGGAAGCAAAGCTAGAGATAGAATCTGCGATCGCCCCGGCTGTCGATGCCATCATTCAGAATAAAAGGATCGATCAAAGACTCGGAAAGCTCGAACAAAAAATTGTGGCGATCGAACACCGGATTTATGAATCGACAGACTTGTTTACCGATTTACTGAAACCTTTGATTGATGAGCTGATGGTTAGCCATCACGCTCAACTACAAAAGTCGGTCATCGAATCTATTTTACCATTGTTAGATGAAGTTGTAAGCTATAATTACAGACTCAACGATAAAGTAGGGGAACTCGATCGCAAAATTACTGATGCGGAATGGGGAGGCGATCGGGAAGAATTACTCGCCAGAATTAAAATCATGTTTCCCGAAATGATGCTCCAAACCATTAATGAGTCGAGACAATCATTTGTCGAAACCATAAGTCCGATAATTGATGAAATAATTAATACCAAAACCAGAGAAAATAGACAATCGATGGGAGTAGCCATATCGCCGGCTCTGACTGTGGGAATCAGCCACAGAATGAGTGAATCGCCCGATGAAATTGCAATGGCGATCGCGCCGGAAATGGCCGCCGCTATCAAACAGCAAATTCATCTCAAGCGAGAAGCAATGTCGGATGCACTTTATCCGATCATCGGCAGCACGATTTTAAAATACATCGCCGAGATGATGCGGGAGATTAATGAAAAAGTCGAATCAGCTTTAAGTCCAGAGGGAATTAGTCGCAAAATTAAAGCAAAATTGCAGGGAATTTCTGAAGCTGAATTGCTGATGAAAGAAACAACACCAATGAGTGTTAAAGCTGTTTTTTTAATTCAAGCAAAATCGGGATTAGTAATTTCAGCAGTGCAGAAGTCTGAACGCGAACAGCTAGAATCAGATATGGTAGCGGGGATGCTGACTGCTATTCGGGCTTTTGTCAACGATTGTATATCTCAGTCGGGAAATATTGCAGAGATTGATGCTATAGAATACGGCACATCTACGATCGTACTGGAAGTTGCGGGTTCGTGTTATCTAGCAGTAGTGATGCAAGGAGAAACCCGCCAGTGGTTTAAGTACAAAATGCGATCGATATTCAACAATATTGTTCAAGAATACGGAGCTCAGATTCAGTCATTTAACGGCGATCCAGCAACTGTGCCACCCGAAGTCAACTCGAAATTGCAAAAATTAATCGATACAGACGTAAAAGTTAAATCTCCTAAACCTCCAATTTTACCAATTATCGGTTTGGCAGCGTTAGGTTTAATTGGCGTACCTTGGGGAATTCATCAATACCGCAGCGGAGTTGAAGCGAGCTTAGAAGCAGATACGAATTTAGCTTTACAATCTGCTCCTGAGTTATCTGTTTATCGGCTCGCGGCAGATGTTAAAGATAAATTATTGGAGATTTCAGGACGAGTTCCGAATCAAAATCTGCGATTAAAAGCGGAAAAAATCGCTCAGCAAGCGGCTCCCCAATCAAGAATTGAAAATAAAATTATAGCCGTTGAAGTACCTCCCGATCCAGTTTTAGTAGAAGCCGATGTCAAGCGGACGGCAGCTCTTTTGAATAAAGTAGAAAGCATTAATATCTCAGCTCGCTATGCAGAGGGAAAAGTCGCCATTGCAGGCAGCGTAAGCAAAGTGCCAGATGCTCAGAAAATAACTCAAGCTTTTGAGAAAATTCCGGGGGTAAAGTCTGTAACAAATACAGTGATTATAGGAACTCCACCGCCACCAAAGATAATAATGCCAGTTCGCGTGTATTTCGGTGCAGGCGCGGCAAGTTTGCAGGCGAAAGATGTATCACAAAAGCTTAGCAAAGTCAAGGAATATATGGAGAAAAATAGCACGAAGAATTTAAGGATAGTTGGCTACAGCGATTTTAAAAGCACTCCGGTAGAAAATCAAAAGTTGGCACTGGAAAGGGCGACAAATGTGAAAAATATTTTGGTTAGACAAGGGATAAATGGCAACAGAATACAAGTTGCTTCTACTAAGGGTCGTCCCGAAGGTGTGGAGGGAAATCAACCGCTGTGGCTGAGCAGATTGGTAGTATTTGAGGTGATAAATTAAAATTGGGAATGGGGAATTGGGAATTGGGAATTGGGCATCGGGCATCGGGCATTGTTAATTGGGAATTTTCCCTAATGACTATGACTAATGACTTCTTTCTCTTAATTTATAGGAACTGGCAAGAAGGTTAGGACATTTTTTATCGCTGAAAATATTGCTCTGACTCCATTTCCCTTCTTCCTTCTTCTTGACATCCGTTACATCCGTTACAGAATCTGTTGCCGAACTTCCTTCTTCCTCTTAAATTAATCTAACTCGCCCGGAGGTAAAGGGTTGTATTCGATCGCCCGCCAAGCATATTAGCAAGCGGCCACATCCATCAAGGCCGGCGGCTTCTCCGCAGATGGTTTCCGACGGAAGTTCGATCGCCACCGGGCAGCCAATCAACGCATCGCGGCGGCGCAATTCCGGCAAAAGTAGCGCTAAACCGGACTTGGAGGCTGGCTTGTCTGTGGTAGAAAACATATCGGCTAGTTCGAGTAAATAGTGCCGCAGTCGATCGACCAAACACAGTTCATCTGGTACTGTACTAGCAATAGAATGCAAGCTTACCGCATTGCCGAGATCCCTTTCATCCAATCCCGCAGCCGCGAAATCTACGCAGCGGTTGAGTCCAATTCCCACAACGGCGCGAGTTTTGCCCAAAGCCTTGCCGGAAGTGGCTTCGCAGAGAATTCCGGCTAATTTGTGGCGATCGATCCAGACATCGTTTGGCCATTTCAGGCGCAGCATATCGCGACAGTCGGGAACCAAATCTTCGATCGCGTAAATCACCGCTAAACCCGCTGCTAAACTGAGTCCCGGCAACAGAGTGGGATTGAGGTTGTCGAGTACAAAACTAACAGTCAAGACACCGCTTGGGGCGTGCCAGGTGCGCCCGTGTTGGCCGCGCCCGCTGGTTTGTCGCCTAGTAAATACTGCATCTCCGTGGTGGAGTTGGGCCGCGCGGGCGATCGCCCAACTGTTGGTACTCGGACAGGTATCCAAGGAGTGTAGCCAGTGAGGGAGGTTTGGGCGATCAGCTTCTGGCAATGCGGGCACGGGAGTTAAGGGAAATTCAGACAAGGTTTGATTTGTAGTATTTGATATCTAAAAGCTGATTATTGCATTTTCCAGAAGTGCCACCTCGCGCGACGGCGAGAATTCAGAGAAATTGGAGTGTAGTACAGTTTCAGCATCAGATTTACCTTACGCCACAACATCAGTTTAGCATCCAAACTATTGATTTATAAGGATTTGGGGGAACGCAGAGGGTGGGTTGGAGCGATCGACACCCCTTGAAAAAACCCAATTTAAAAAAAAGTTGTATTACCCCCTTGACAGTTTTGTAATACGCAATGTAGTATAAATGTATGGCGAAGGGGAAAGAGCTTCAAAGCCTTTTCCCACAAGCAATATGAACCTTGAAAACAGAATAGGAAGTTAATCGTGTCACATAATTGTGGACATCGGCGGTGTAGACTCCGGCAACAATAGCCCGATCGGGTTGTAGTACGCGGAATCAACCGCCACCCCGTCCCAACTTGAGTAATTCAAGGACAGAATATTGTTCATTTTCGCGGGGGTATAGCTCAACCGGTCAGAGCAGTCGCCTGTCGAGCGAAAGGTTGCGAGTTCAAGTCTCGTTACTCCCGTCAAAGCCCCGTAGGCAAAAGTCAAGCCGTCTCCCCCTCAAGGAGAAGATTGCGAGTGCAAACCTCGTCGGGACTCCCAGGTTAGGTGGCTGAGTGGCTCAAAGCGTCGGTCTGCAAAACCGATTTTCGCGGGTTCAAATCCCGCCCTAACCTCTGTTCCCAATCAGAAATTAAAAATTAGAAATTAAAAGATTAAACTAACAGTCTTTTAATTGAATTTTTTAACTTTGAAAAGGAACGAAGTGAAAGTGACAGTGCAGCGTAGCTTAATAGTAAAGCGCCAAGTTCATACCTTGGTCAATGCGGGTGCAAATCCCGCCGCTGCCACCAAAAGCAGGGATGGTGTAACTGGCAACACTCTGGTCTCCAAAACCAGCATTCTGAGTTCAAATCTCAGTTCCTGTGCCAATTTATAGTGCTGTAGGCAAATGGTTTAAGCCGCTTGGTTTTCACCCAAGTGATTGCGGGTTCAACTCCCGTCAGCACTTCTCGTGGGTCGTTGGCAGAATGGTTTTGCAGCCGCCTTTTAAGCGGATGGATCGAGGTTCAATTCCTCGACGACCTACCAAAAATCCTATCTTGGGTCGGCCCTCCTATTGGCGTGGGTAGCTGTCTGTAAAACAGTAGCTTAAAGCGTTGCTGGTTCAATTCCAGCCCGACCCATTTGTAACTGCATTTAATCTCCAGTTGCAATCTTGAGAGCGTGGTGTAGCCGGATAACATCTCAGTTAATAAAACTGAAGATTGAGGGTTCAAATCCCTCCGTTCTCGCGCTCGGAGAGGTGGCCGAGTGGCTTAAGGCGCTTTCCTGCTAAGAAAGAGCGGTCTAACAACCGTCGTGGGTTCAAATCCCACCTTCTCCGTTTTCCCCCGATAGCTCAGTTGGTAGAGCGCTTGTGTGAAGAACAAGAGGTCGTCAGTTCGATACTGACTTGGGGGATTGCGTTGCCTTATAGCTCAATGGTAGAGCAAGCGGTTGTTAACCGCTAGGTTGTAGGTTCGAGTCCTACTGGGGCAGCCATTTTTTAAATTGCCGGGTAGACAAATTCGTAAAGTCGCCTATCTCTGATATAGGAGTTTCTGTAGGTTCAAAGCCTACCCCGGCACCCAATTGGGAAGTCGCCTAATCGGTATGGCACCGCTCTTTGAAAGCGGCAAAATGCAGGTTCGAGCCCTGCCTTCCCAGTTCTGCTATTACCAAAGCAGATAAATTACACTCCTGTAGCCCAATTGGTAGAGACCGCAATTTCAAAAATTGTGTTGTGTGAGTTGAAATCTCACCAGGAGTACCAAATTTTCCACTACGTTTCTACTTGCTCCTGTGGCGGAATTGGCAGACGCGGCAGACTTAAAATCTGTTTTATTTTGATTGTGAGTTCGAGTCTCACTAGGAGCATGAACGGGATGTAATTCAGCGGCCAGAAGCCATGCTTTGGGAGCATGGAGTCGTTGGTTCAAATCCAACCATCCCGACTTTGCCCCTGTGATGTAATTGGAAAACATCGCTTACTCAGAATGAGCGTCTTACAGGTTCGAGGCCTGTCAGGGGTATGAGGTTTTATTCAATCTAAAATCTCAAATCTAAAATCGGTTTTGCCCCTGTAGCCCAATCGGTAGAGGCGCTAGATTTAGGATCTAGTTAGTGCTGGTTCGATGCCAGTCAGGGGTATTTGGTGACATAGCGGGTGAAGTAGCCTGGGTAGGCTTGGAGGTCTCATAAGCCTCTTAATAGCAAGTTCAACTCCTGCCCCCGCCACCAAAAATGCAGGTGTGATGTAATTGGCAACATGAGGCTCTTGTAAAGCTTTCTTGCAGGTTCAACTCCTGTCACCTGCTTGGGAAAATACGATCGCTATTTAGGCAGAATTGCGATCGCCACCTTCCCAAATTTGCAGTTGTCGTTCTGCGGCAACAAAACAGTTTACATACGGCGTGGGATAAACAAAATAGTCGTAAGCCAGTGCCATTTGGCGCGCGGCTTCGCGATAAGGAACTCTGCCTATCCCCGTTCCTAAACCCGGACAAACGACACTCTCAATTTTACGTTCTGCCTGTCGATTGTAGCGCCTAATTGTTAATAGCATTGCCCACATTGCCACATACGGAACGTCTGTACCCACAACAGACATAGGTACGCGCATGGTGGGAGTATGAGCGAGAAAAGGATGTTTGGGATGGTGAGTTTCGATGATGAATGACGTGCCAACGGGTTGTTCGCCTAAATAGTCTTCCAAGATATGCTGCTGAACCCTAACCATCAGAGAATGACCGAAAAAACCAACGATAGCTGCGTCGATACCGCCATCCATCATGCCAAATGAATTGGCGGGACTAACCAAACAGTCATACTCGGTTAAATCCTCGAAACGTTTGTTGGTAATTTCGACATTGGGTAGGTAGAAAAAATGATCTTGGAATGCGGCGAATAGTTCGGGATTGGGTGCTGTAAGTATAAGTTTCATGTGTTTTATCTCCGAGCGCTAGTTTAGCAAATAGCTAAGGGCGATCGTACTAATTTTTCCAAAAAATTGCCATCATCGAGGTAGAGTAGTTCAAGGTTAAACTATGCTAGCCACTGACAACACCTCAATGGGAAAAATTATTACCAAACTGACCGTGACTAACCGGATCGACCAGGCAAATGTAGAACGCGGGATAATCCCTCCCGAACAAGTACGTTCCGTGACTCTGGATAATGTGCTAGTTGATACAGGGGCAACCACTCTTTGCTTACCACCGCAGAGTATTGCCCAACTCGGTTTGTCGCTGCTCAAAGAAGTGGATGTAGAGACGGCTAATGGCATTGGGAAAGCCACAATTTTTCAGGATGCTAAAATTTCTTTGGTAGGACGTGAAGGAACGTTTGAGTGTTTGGAATTGCCGGGAGGTATGAATCCTCTATTAGGCGTGATTCCTTTGGAAGCGTTGGGAATTGAATTAGATTGGAAAAATCAGCGGTTAATAATTTTACCCATCAGTCCAACGCAAACTTACTTGACAATATTGTAGAGGCTGTATGTTGAGATTCAATAGTTGCAATCGGTAAAACTAATTGAAATGCGGATATGGTGCAACGGTAGCATCTGAGTCTTCCAAACTCGCGATACGGGTTCAAGTCCCGTTATCCGCTTGGCTACAAAAGAGGATTATTTCAATCCGAAATCTAAAATCACCAGAGGTTTTCTTCAATCCAAAATCTTAAATCTCAAATTTCAAATCGGTTTGCGGGTGTGATGTAAAGGCTAGCATCTGAGTATGCCATTCTCAGCGCATGGGTTCGAGTCCCATCATCCGCTTTTGTAGTCCTGAGCTTCGATGGTGGAGCGTTTGCCTTACAAGCAGACGCGGGGTAATCTCCTGTCAGGACTACCAATTTATGGGAGTGTAGCTCAATGGATAGAGCGCCGCGCTTCGGACGCGGATGTTGTGGGTTCAAGTCCTGCCACTCTCGTTGTTTTTGCTTTAATTTAAGGAGGTTGATTCCATTGAATGGATAATTTTTTATATTAAGAGCGATGCTCTTCGAGGGCTTCGCTAACGCCCTTTGCGTGCCCCAATCTTTGGAGCCTACATACTTTAGTACGAGAGGAAAGGTAACGCTGTCAAAATCAGCGGGCGTTTGAGAACGAGGAGTGCGATGAACCCGGCAGGTTGGCTTAAAGGTAGCCATCCTTTAAAGAGTGTGTAATAACTCATCGGCGGAGTCCCTCTAGTAACTGAGAAAACGCAATGCTCTGATAACTTGCACGGAAAGTGCGTGAAGCGCAGCTATCCCGTAGGGAATCGCACAATAACAAAAAACATGGGAGTGTAACTCAACTGGATAGAGTGTCGAGCTTCTACCTCGAATGTTGTGGGTTCAAGTCCTACCGCTCCTGCTCTCTGGGGTTCGTAGCTTAATTGGTAAAGCATCTAACTGGCTGTTAGAAAGATATCGGTTCAAATCCGATCGCAATCCACCACACCAATTTTAGATTTTAGATTTTAGATTTACTCGACAGGTGAATCTTTTACGCGGGGTCATTCGATTTTCGATTGTCGATTGTCGATTTTCGATTTACTCGACAGGTGAATCTTTGACGCGGGGTCATAGCTCAATTGGTAGAGCGCTTGCTTTGCACGCAAGAGGTTAGGAGTTCGATTCTCCTTGACTCCACTTTCGGTGTCTGAAGTCGAAGCGGTCGAGACGCTAGCCCGTGAAGCTAGTTATTAGCGGGTTCAAGCCCCGTCGGACACCCCTGGGAAGATGCCGCTAAATGGTTGGCAACCAGTCTTGAAAACTGGGGTACAGGTAACTGTAAGGGTTCGATTCCTTCATCTTCCTTTTAACCACCGGAAGTCGAAAAGCGAGACACCGTGCTGATAACGCGGGGATAGGAGGGGCAGTACCTCCTCGGTGGATTTCTTATGATTTTATATATAAATTATGGAGGATGAGGGTTAATTATTTTCACGAGATTTACTATCATACAGCGAGCAAAATTATGGGGAGGTCGCCTAAGTGGAATGGCACCGTAAAAACTTTGGAAAAGCGGCTCCCAAAAGGACGATCGGGTTTGTTGAGTAGGGTAAAAAGTTGCTTCGCGACGTTCCCTGAAAACGCCAACGGGCAACAGGTTGCGGAAGCACTGAAAGGAATTAACAGTCCGAGATGGGGGCAGTTCCCGTCTGCTTGCGGGCAGTAAGGAAGCGCGTTTCCTGAAAGTTGCTGTCGATCGATGCGGGTTCGAGTCCCGTCCTCTCCATTCAAGGTTCAAGTCCAAATCGAAGAGTTTCAACCCGTGCCCTAACAGTTAAAGCATACATACTCGGCTGTTAACCGACTAAAACCAATGCTTTGCGTACTTGCACGGGTTGAACCTCAGAACCTCAGTTGTTCTTGAGGTCTAAATCGCGATCGTACCTGCCGATTGGCCGCAGTCTGGTCATCAACTGCTTCAGCAAGAAGCCGTTGCTGTTCCAAGCGGTATAAGGAGTAGCCCCTTGTCCCTTCAGGCACAAGGTTTGTCGGGCTTTGTTGTGGCAGATATTCGCCAGCAGGCTGACGACTGACACTAAGCCGAGTTCATCGACAAGGGCTTCGAGTTCATCTTGAGTCACAAGCAAACCTCCAGGGTTGACTATTTCCCTGAAGGATAGCACAATGGGGGAAAGAAAGGGTACTAAATGGGGCTAGTCTGGGGTAAGTTTGTCGTCAATCAGCTTATATTCGTTGATAGTTGCCAGCAGCATCAGTTTAGACATGGATATTCCTGACTCGTCAGACAGCTTCTTCAGCTTTTGATGGATTCGGTTGGGCATTGTAACTTTTATGGTTTTGGAACCTTCCTCTTGTTCAGGCATTAGCAGCAGTCATATTTAGTTGACACCAGCTTATCTCCTTTTGAGTACCGATCGCGCTTTGCTGCGATCGTCTGTAGGGATGCGGGCTCCGCGCGATAAAATGGCTGCTGCTGCGAAACTGTGCGCTAACAAATAAAAAGGTCGATCGCAAATATCTAACCAAGGGAGCGATTGGATATATTAGTTACATTCAGAAGCAAGCAGTAACCAAACAACTTAATAAAAAAGGTGAAACATGAGAAAACTAAAATATTACGTTGCTTGCACGGTTGACGGGTTTATTGCTCGCGAAGATGGCTCATTTGATTGTTTTCCTTTGGAAGGGGAGCATTTCGCTGATTTGTTCGATTCCTTTCCTGAAACTTTTCCGGCTCACTTTCAGGAAGCACGAGGCATTCGTGCAGAAAACAAGCAGTTTGATGCGGTTTTGATGGGACGGAAAACCTATGAGGTAGGGCTAAATGTTGGTGTAACTAATCCTTATCCTACCTTGAAGCAGTATGTTTTTTCGCGCACTATGAAAGCCATTCCCGATGAGAATATTGAACTTGTTTCCCACAATCCTGTCGCAGTGGTTAAGGAATTGAAAAAAGAAACGGGTAAAGACATCTGGCTATGCGGTGGTGGGGCTTTAGCGGCAACTCTTTTTTCTGAGATTGACGAGATGATTGTGAAGTTGAATCCGCTAGTTATCGGATCGGGCATTCCTCTTTTTTCCCGTGCACTCGATCCGACAAATTTGGAACTTGCCGATCGCAAAATCTATAGCAACGGTTTCATGTTGCTTCATTATCGAGTGAAGCATTAGCAGTCAGGACTTTATTCGTTGGAATTGCTGCGGGCAAGAAACGAGTGAAGTCCTTACTACAAAATGATTTTATAGCACTTACACAAAAGCTGAATTTTTAAGGGTGGTTGGCAGAGCGGTGATGCACCCGGCTTTTAACCGGTACCAGATAGGTTCAACTCCTATATCACCCATTTTTAAATGCTCAAGGTAGAAGCTACAGGGTTAAATATGCGTTTAGCCATTCGCGAGGGGCGATCGTAGTGTCGGTGCGGGCGTCGTCTCCCAAATTCTGAAATAGTTGGATTTCTTCTATTTCGCGCAGGATAGTTCCTCTGTTCTTTTCTGATAAGTAAATCGAACATTTGAGACGAAAGTACCGATACGAAAGTCAAAATTAGCGACACCTATACCTTTCTCGCCAACTACTTCTAGCGTAAATTCCCCGGAATGACCTGAACTACCAGGATCATAAAAAACATCGTTTTGACCTTGGGTAGGTGCCACAAATTTTACGCTGCCTACTCGCTTGATGATGGGCTGACAGCTTTTAATTGAATTCACAACTCCGGCATAATTCCAAAATTCTTTGGACGCCCATTGCTGTCTAACTTCCGCAGGGGCTGCTACACCAGGAAAACCGTTGTTGTTAACCAATATAAATGTTAAAGCGATCGCAGACGGAATTAAAATTCTCAACAATGAAACGATTAGATTGCTTGTGGATTTACTCCGCTTAAATATTGCAGCAATAGAAATCCCTAAAAGAGAGAGCAAAAACGGCAAAACTAAAACCCAAAATGACCAAGGAAATTTGTGTCGCAGAGTCGGCATTGATGAGTAGAAATAGGCAACTAAGTAGCCGACCAGCAAACCGATGATGCAACCGAAAACCAGAAACACCGGCTCAATTTCCATTTCTTGTTCTGAAAGTTGTCGCTCCACCATAGCAATGGTGTATAGACCCAGAAGATATAGGGTCATAGCTGTCATTATCCACAAGTAAATCCACTCACCAGGTGTCGCTTCACGATAGTTCAGATAATTGCCTATGGAGGTAAGGAATGTAATGTCAATCGCTGCTGTTAAAAAGCACCCTAACATATCTAATAGTGCAACTATCTTGTTTTTCATAAGGCGATTGCCCCCAAAAGTATATAGTTCCTCGCCCTACGACTGTATCTTGATGTTTTACAGAAGTCAATCTTGTATCTACGCTAATTGAAATGGTAATGCCGATCGCTCGTGTGAAGATGTCGGTGAAGTTGGTCAGCGTGATTGTCCTGCGAACAGGCTTCGCGATCGCATTTTAATTAGGTATTGAATAAGGGCGATCGTGTAAAATAAAGTTGTTCTGGCTCTCCTGAACTTATGGTTATAAGTTTATCTAATCAGACCAGCAAGCTAATACGCGATTCCTAAAATTATTAAAA
>NZ_JAUBSH010000114.1:0-20105 GCF_036704705.1 Microcoleus sp. K1-B1
TGACCTATCTTTTTTTACCACAAGTTGGTCAACACCTCACTCTATCTCGGTTGCGGCGGAGTTGTCACCCCGCCAGCAATAATCCCCTATCTTTTTTGAGGTTCAGGGGCTTTAATGCCTTTACCATCAAGGTTTCACAGGCGTTGTCACCCCGCCAAGTATTTTTACTTACTACTGTCTCGGACGATCGACTTCGCTGCGCTATTGCAGTGTATGCTGCCCGTTGGGATGTGTTGTAGTAAGGAACTTTAGTCCTTAGTAACTAAAAGCTTTAAGAAAAGGCAGAAGTTATTATTACAAAATTAATTTCACAATTAAATTCTATTGAATAGCTTGCCTGAATTCCCGCATTGCCTGAAGGTGATTTTCAATATTGATACACCGCGCCAATAATACAATATCTAAGTCGGGCAGAACTTGAGAGCGATCGACCTCTGCATATCCATCAGCACCCAACGAATACATACGAAGTGCGCCATTTTCCCAAAACCAAGCTTCAGGAATTTGCAGGCGTTTGTAAGCTTCCAACTTGTTAATACCGCCGCTAGTCACGACCACTTCCACCGCCAAATCAGGAAATTCTCGGTTAGCTCCCAATTTATAGGATTTATCAGCTTCTCGCTTCACCAACCCCGATGGACTTTCCAGCGTCATCGAACCAGTAGGCTGATAATCAATTCCCATTTGAAGCAGATAAAGATCTAGTAGAGAACCAATTCGTTCTTTAATCGATTCATGTTTTTCTCCAGGCATACGTCTAATCTCCAGTACCCCATCTAAAAACGATAATCTCACTCCTGGGCGTGAGAGCAACTGTTCAACCACTTTAAACTCTCTCCAACTCAGATCGTCAATTAAGATAGGTTCATCGAGCCGTTCTAACTTTTCTAAAGTTGTGGTCATCCCAACCCCTCCTTACTCAATCTAATCTTAATTATATCTGCGTTCATCAGCGCTCATCTGCCGGCATCAGCGGTTGCAATCCCATCTACTGTCCTAAAGTTCCCTTATACTCATCCGGTACAAATTCCGTAACCACTTGGCCGCCACCACCGTCGCCTTTGACAATCACAGTTTGATTTTTCAGCTCTCCTGCGGCCCTCGGTCCCGTCAAATTAAACACCGGATTTAACTGCCGGTATACCACATTTCCTTCTGCATCAAAAGTCTGATTAGTTAAATACCACGTTACGCGATCGGTATTTAATTGAGCTTGACGTTTTTCCCCAATTCCTACCACATTGCCCGTCAAATAAAAAACTTTTTTCTCTAAATCTCCCCGCCCCGTATCCCCAGTCATCGTCACCTTTTCCACGCGGTGAAAAACCTTCACAGGCCCGGGCGACACCACAGATTGCGCCGGAAAATTCCAACTCATCAAACTGCTTTCTATTTGCAGCGGCGGATCTGACGGCATCAACTGAGCGTTTTTTGTCAGCGTCGCAATCTTGGTTTTTAAGTTTACATCTACTTGGTCGGCAAAACCGCTGTCTGTTACTATTTTATCTTTGTATCTGTCAATTTGAGTCGGTTTGGTGCTGTTTACCTTTTGTTGATCCACAAACCACACTAAGTGCTCGGTTCGCAATTGCAAAATCGGATCTTTAACATTCGCCACCACAGAACCGAATAACTCCATCCTCTTAGCCCTGCTGAAAACCCGCGCTTCCTTCGCTGAAGCCGTCACCTGTTTGTTCTCTCCCGTCAAATTGTTGCGGACAACTAAAACATCCTCCTTTGGTCGCCATTCCAACTCATTTCCGCGCAATACCACTCCATTTTTCAGGTCTTTAGCGACTATGTTACCTTTGAGAAAAACCTGATTTCCTTCCTGAAATACCTGGCCAGTTTCTCCCTGAATATCGTAAATTTCTTTGCCGTCCTGAAACAATTTGCCTACAGGTTTCTGAACGTTAACTATTTTTTTGTCTTTGCTGTAAACGGCATTTTCCGAGTTTACTTTCCAGAACGTCTCGCCCTTGTCGTTTGCTTGTTCTAGAGTTACTTTGTTTAACGTTAAAGTGCTGTTTGACTGTTGAGCAGTTTGGAGATCCTCAGCTAATTTGTTCTTTTGAGTCTCTTGCGGAACCGCACAAGCACCAATCCCCAAAATCAGTGCTGCTAAAAATAGCAGCCTCAATTTTGGGGAGTTGAGATTGGGAATTTGGGATTTGAGATTAATCATTGGCAATTGGGAATTGGTAATCGGTAATTGGGAATGGGGAATTGGTAATTGATAATTTGCTCTTGAAAAACTATTAATCAAAAATTAAAAATGTGTGATGTTTGGTCTAAATTTTTAACTTTTAATTCTCAATGATTCAACCCATTAACCATCACCCATTACCCCTTACCCATTACCTATTAGCACATCCCTATCTGTCGTCGTGTTCCTCCATCAAGCTCAGACCCGACAAAGGGCGGTAAGCATAATTAGGGCGCGATGTTTTTTGGATGTCGTCCTTAATCATTTCCAGGTCGATATAGCGATCGGCTACATTAATCAAACTGTCGCTCGTCATCGATCGCAAACTCACCACCTCCACCCGGACACCGCGATAGCTCACAGCGTCTACAGCATAAGCCAAATCGCCGTCACCGCTCACCAAAACCGCCGTGTCGTAAGACCCCACTAAAGCCATCATATCCACAGCGATTTCTACATCCAAATTCGCCTTCTTAGAACCATCTGGCAACTGTACCAAATCCTTAGAAATCACCCGGTAGCCGTTGCGGCGCATCCACAGCAAAAACCCCTGCTGTTTCTCGTTAGTGCGATCGACACCCGTGTAGAAAAAAGAGCGCAGCAGCCGCGAACCCGCCGTTAAACGGCACAGCAGCTTAGTGTAATCAATCTCAATTCCTAACTGCAAAGCCGCGTAAAAAAGGTTAGAACCGTCAATAAAAATTGCCACTCTACCACGATTTTCTAGAACCTGTTCCGGCGTAAAAAGGTCGTTGCTTTCTATTCTATTCAACATGATTGTTATGCCTCGATTTTTATGAAAGATTGGTAAGGAAATAACTGCTAATTCGTAGTCTGTCATAACACCCAGAGCGCTGGCTGCCAACTCTCAAGTTACTGTTTCCAGCAGTTCGAGTCGCTTAAACACTGGTTGGGGTTCCCCCAGAGTTTGGTTTGCCGGCAAAGCGCCCCAGGCAGCATGAGCTGCAAAATTCGCTAAACTGTTAACTGTAACCCGATCGTTAAAGTCAATTGAAAAACCTAGCTGCTGATAGATAGCGTTGCTGATATTGGGAATAATCGGCGATAAAAGGTAAGATGCTAGTCTAACAGATTCCAGAACAGAATATAGCACTTGTTCAACACTTTCGATCTGTCCCTGCTTGTACAAACTCCAAGGTGCTTGCACGTCAATAAACTTGTTCCCGGCTCGAACTAATGCAAGCACTGCTTCGCAAGCCTTGCTAAAAGCCAAGTCTTCGTAAAAACCCGCTACTTGATCGCCCAAATCCAGGCTCATAGCCTTGAGAAGGTTGTCGCCCTCAATGTTTTCTCCCAACACATTTGGTACGCAGGCACCGCAATATTTGCGAGCCATGTTTAGGGTACGATTAAGCAAATTTCCCAAATCATTTGCTAGCTCAGCATTCAATATATTGATAAACCGAGTTTCGTTAAAATCGCCGTCCTCTCCGAACTCAATTTCTTTAAGGAAATAGTAACGTACTGCATCAGCGCCGTATTTGTTGACCAATTCGACAGGGTTTAAAGTATTACCCTCCGTTTTCCCCATTTTTTTGCCGTCTTTGGTCAAAAACCCGTGTGCGAAAACGCGACCCGGCACCAGTAGATTCGCTGACATCAGCATTGCCGGCCAGTAAACTGCGTGGAAGCGAAGAATATCTTTACCGATCAAGTGCAAGTCAATCGGCCACCATTTAGATAAAGCATTCTCCAAAATCGGGTCGCTGTCCGGATCTAGCAAGGCTGTGACGTATCCCAGCAAAGCGTCAAACCACACGTAGATGCTGTGACTGGGGTCAACTGGCATTGGCAGACCCCATGCGAGATTCACTCTAGAAATCGAAAAGTCTTGCAGTCCAGAGTTGACGAAACTGAGCACTTCGTTGCGGCGGCTTTCCGGCGCGATGAAGTCGGGACGTTCTGCGTACAATGCCAGCAGTTGGTCTTGATAGCGCGACAGGCGAAAAAAGTAATTTTCCTCGTCGCGCCACTCAACTTCCTTGCTGGTGTGGACAGAACACCGATTTCCCGGTAACAATTCCCGTTCATCCTTAAATTCTTCACAGGAGACGCAGTACCAGCCTTGTTGCTGGTTCAAGTAGATGTCGCCGGAGTTCCAGACGCGCTGGAAAAATTCTTTGACAATGTACTCGTGACGCCGCGAAGTTGTGCGGATGAAACGATCGTACTGGATGTCGAGTTGCTCCCACAGCGCCTCAAACGCCGGAACTACTGAATCGCAGTGAGCTTGGGGCGATCGTCCCAAACTCTCGGCTGTCCGCTGAATTTTCTGCCCGTGTTCGTCCGTCCCCGTAACCAGCAAAACAGATTTGCCCCGCAGCCGCTCAAATCGGGCTACGGCATCTGCAGCCATAGTCGTATAAGCGCTGCCAACGTGAGGTAAATCGTTTACATAATACAGAGGCGTTGTTATCGCAAAGGTATTCTTAGTTTTATCAGTCGATTTCATTGAATGCTAAAAGAAAATTCCCTAAATTTCGTTTCGATCTTAACTCAGCGGTTAAATTTTTTATGAGTGGCAATCAAGCCAAATACACTGCAAGTTATTTGCAATTGTCTAACCCGGGCTATTCCCAAAAGAAATATTGCTTTCCTATCCACACTAATCTTTTTTAGTTGTTTTTGACGAACTCTCTAAAATGTCTTAATATTTTGACAATCGGCTGGCTTGGGAATCGACGCTCTTGGGGATAGCGCCTCATCTATTCATTGGTCATAGCCGCTATCCCTAGAGCAGTTTTAGCAGCCCAGCCGGTTTGCAACAAAACTCGTCAGTTGGGCTGCCAAACCCGCCGTTCGACTAACGCTCCGCGACCACTTTCTGTGAATGCCCGATCGCTCACCATCGCCATATCTTTCTCTCGATCGCTGGAAAGTCGATCGCCCGCAACTCCTGCCACTTTCCGAGCCGCTCATGGACACAGAAACCGGGTTGTTTACAAAACTCTCTTGTCAACCGCCAAGCTTTAGTTTCTTGCCCCAAAAAGAGTATAAAAGCCTAGTTTTTTTGTCACAAAACCCGGTTTTTAAAGGTTGCAAGTACATCCAGAGACAATAAAACCCCAAGCCAGTTAAGCTTGGGGCTATCAAATTAGGGTGCATCTAACAAAGGATGATCCGATCGCCCTCGATCGCCATCAGGAAAACTAACTCGATTTCCGCCAATAGCTTCTGACAAATAATCGGCTGCAGCTTCCACCACCGCGATCGCATTTTCGTAAACCATCCGCGTCGGCCCCAAAACCCCAACACTACCCACCGGCACCGATCCCCGGCGGTAAGTCGAAGAAATCAGAGTACAGCCACGAATTGGTTCTAAGGAATTTTCCGAACCAATACGCACCGTTACCCGCTTCCCTGGCGTCTCCAACTCCGGCGATTCAAAAATCAAAGGCCAAAGCAGTTCCTGCTCTTGTTCGAGCAATTGCACCAGGGTTTGAACTTGCTGCAACTGCGAAAACTCTGGCAAGCGCAGCGCTTCTGCTAAACCGCCGATCAGAATCCGCGTGTAGGTTGGATTGCTTTGGCGGCTGCTCAAAGCAGTCAGCATGGTTCCCATCGACTCCGCGTACAGCTCAAAGTCCCGGTCTAACTCGCTCCAGTCTACAGCCGAGAGTTCCGAGAGCGATCGTCCCCGCAACTTGCTGTTCAAAAAATTCGACAAAATCTGCAACTGGCGATCGACGATTTCGGCATCAGGCGTGTTACCTTCTGCGTCCAAGGGCAACTGCACCAAAACCGACTGAGTTTCGTAGGCATCCGTCACCACGATCAGCATCACCTTTCCCGGCTCTAGCTGCACCAGTTGCAAGTGGCGCAAGCAAGCCATATTGGTTTGCGGTATGGTGATCATGGCTATGTAACCGCTGATAGTTGCCAGGATTTGAGCAGCGCCGCGGAGTGCCGCGTCCATGCGACCATCCGACCAATTGAGTTGGTCTAGTACCTGTTCCACCTTGCGGGCGAGGGTATCAGACGGCTGAATCAACTGGTCTACATAAATTCGGTAGCCGGAGTCAGAGGGGACTCGTCCTGCCGAAGTGTGGGGCTGATAAAGCAGTCCAGCTTTTTCAAGAGTCCCCATCGCATTGCGAATTGTAGCTGGGCTGACGCTGAGGTTGAATTCGTCAGCCAAAGCTTTTGAGCCAACGGGTTCCGCTGTTGCTATGTAGTGGCGAACCGTTGCCCAAAGGATGTGTTGTTGCCGATCGGTGAGGTTAACGCGCACAGATATTTAAGCAGAATTAGATTTTAGAGTTGAAAGCCACTATTTAATCGAAACGTCTGTCCCAAGAGGGCGATCGGGCAGACTTATCTATTTAAGATAACAGATTTAGGCTTCGGTGGGTTCAGCAACAGATTGTGTACGGGATTTTACGGATTGTGTACGTGATTTTACGGATCGATATTGAGGGAATGAACAGGGAAAAATGTTTTAACTTTTAACTTGTAACTTTCTATTTGGGAAGCTTCGCTTCCCCGAACCGAAGATCTGCTCAATGCCCCCTTCCTCGGCTTTGCTTTAGCAAATGCCCTTTAAGTGTGTTCTTTAAGAATATTTTGCAGGTAACTAGCCACTGCATCCGGCTGTTCCACCATTGCCAAATGGCCACAATCGGGAAGCTGAAGGACATTCTCACCACAACCTTGGAACATCCAGTGAAAGCTAGCCAAATGCAGCACGTATTTTGGTTCCATAATTTTGTCTTTAGTACCAGCAATAAAATAAACAGGCTGCTTGAGTCGGGATACTATTTGCGGCAAGAGGTGAATCTCCGCTTCTGTGGTGGAGTCCAACAAAGCCCCCAAAGCTGCCTCTGGATGAGCTCCCACGAAATCTATTAAGCGCTGCCGTCCCCAGGATCGGCCGATCGAGCGGGCTACAGAATCGCGGGCAAACAGGTAATCTGCTAAGGGCAAGCGAGGCAGCCAGCCGGGACGCATTGTCACTAGCTGCTTGCCGACCGCTCGAAACCGCTCGAATTCTTCCTTAAGATAGATGCCGCCCCCTGCATTGATGCAGACCACGCCTTTAACGCGATCGGACAATTTGCTGGCTCCCCATAGAGCGATCGTACCGCCCAGAGAGTGTCCCACCAGCCAAGCAGAAGATATATCGAGTTTTTCGAGTAAAAGTTCCAAATCGCCAGCGTAAGCTGCGGGAGTGTAGCAGGAATTTAGCGGTTCGGAACATGGGCGATCGTCACCTGCGTCCGATTGAGAATCGCCAAACCCCCGCAAATCGTAGGTAAGGCACTGATAGTTTGATGCCAAGCGATCGGTCAAAGGTTGCCAGTAGTGGCGGCTTAACAGCCAGCCGTGGACAAATACCAGAACCGGGGAAGTTGCAGTCGGAGCCGTCAAATCGTAAGCGTGCCGAACCCCTAGGATGTCGATTGTTGCCATACTTTTATCCTACCCGCTCCATAAGACCGATGTAAACCTATGTATAGCCTTTCTCAGAAAGAGGGAGTACGCCGAAACCCTGTGTTCTCAAGCTGTTTCAGTTGAATTGTTTATCTCATCTACCCAAGAAGCGCTATAAGTAAGCCAAAAAGACTCAACTTTATCGATTTAGTGCTTACCTCCTGCTGCAACGCGGGGTCTTAAACGGACGTTACAAGATTTTTGTCCATTGCACGGGCAATCTTGGCCTAACTTGCCCTTTTATGCGATCGGCCTGGAATCAATATTACTTCAAACCAGCTTTCTATATTTTTTGCAGCATTCAAATTTCTGTCTGCTGTCCGATCGCAAATGGGACATACATCAGCGCGAGTATTTAACGGCATTTTACGGCAAAAAATTCCCCAAATTTAGCCGATTTGAAAGTCGTAAACGATCGGGATATCAGTGTCAATTTAGATAAAAAATATTTTGGTATTCGAGTCAAAGATCAAAGTCTGATCTTCCACATTCAACTATTAAACCACCAACCAAAATCGTGATTATTCAACAATGCTTTCATCTATCATTTCTATAGCTAGCCTTACTTATACCTTGTTTTTCTCGAGGTAATACGTAATTTTGTGGAGTTAATCTTTGCGGACAATTGCGACTTTTGCGTATAGTTACGCGAGCTTATTGTACGAACTAAAAATACTCAGGACTATAGCAATCTTTGCATCATTTGTGAAATTCTTACGGACTCCGAGCGGGTTCGGGGAGGGTTGGGGTTGGGTCAAAAAAATACGACTCCTGGAAGGATGGCTATATTGCTGGTTAAACTCCCCTATGTGTCTGGCACGTCTTTTCTATTATGGCGGTTATTTTGTAGGTCAAGTACCCCATCAAACTTAAAAAGCTTGACAACATCGTTTCGGCATCTCCCGTGTTTATAATAACCGCTATCTAGACTCGTTTGTAGGAACAATTTTGCCGAGCTTTTTATCCTATCTCACTGGAAAAATTCTGCAAACTAATGTTTACTTATAGAAATCTAGTTATTTAGGGAGCATCGGCAGCTTGCCCTAAAATCGCTCGCCCAGCAATCTTTGTCGCACCCCCTCAGCGATTTTCTGCCCCAGATATTCGGGAATTAAACTTTCATTGGGCCCCAACAAGTAGAGAATTAGGCGAGTTCGCCCCCGCCAAACCAGCAAATTAGCATTTACTACCAACAAATCCTCTTGCCAGATGGCATACATAACTTTGTAAAAAAGTCCAGGTTGATTATCGGCTTCAATCAGCAAAGCTGGCAAGTGGAAAACCGGATCGACGTAGAATTCAGTTGCCACATCTTCTAAACCCGCGTCTAAATTAAATTCCACCGCCAACATCTCTTCAACCTCAAAATGCCCCGCCAATGCCTCTCGAACGGCTCTACAGACGTTTTCTGCTGTTTTATCTGCCAGTACCTTGCCACCGCGAGATACTACCAATTTGATAAATACCAGCATGGGCGGGTAAATTTGACCGTACAGACTCAGACTGTGAATCGTCAGCCCGTAGGCCGCGAGCACTCCAAAAATATCGCTCAGTAGAAAAGATTGGTTCCGGTAAGCAAAATGCAGGGCACTTTTGTTACCTTCGGCTCGGATTTCGATGACTGCTTGCCGAGTTTTGTAAAGCTGGTAAGCTAATTTGAGGTTTTGCAACTGGATTTCGCTGCTGACAAATTGCTCATAAAACTGCGGAAACGCTCGGTTAAAGCGCTTGAGAAGTTCTAGTGTAGATGGTTTTAAACCCGAAGCCATAATTGAGGAGAAGGTGCGGGAAATATACTAGGTATTGACTCTTCCATGCCTTATGGCAATGGGATTTTCGATTCGACGATTCGACTTAAATTGTGCCCGTCTCCTCACTAAAAGCAAAAGTCAAATCTGTCTGAGAACTTATCACGAGAATGTCACCGTTGCGCCATTCCAGTGGTATTTCCCACCAAGGGTATAAGTTCCGGCGCGATCGGCGGCACTCAAAAGAAGCATTTCCCAAAATGCCTCTGTCCTGGTTCGGCAACAAATTTTACCTTAAAAGCGGGTTGTCCGGGCACTGGCTAGCAGAACAGTTCTACCAAACTTGACAGAATCAAAAAAGCGCAGACTCAATGTTGGACGACAAATCCCTGTTTTCGGCGTAAGATGAGTGTACCGTAAACTGTTCCTCAAGAGGCTACCGGCAATTGATCCTACGCCGATCGGAGTGGATTTATCTTTCGGGTTCTCTTTCTCGTCGTCCAACTTCTACTACCTTAACCGCGCCTGCATGGGTTTTTGGAAAAACTTATTTAGTAGTTCTGAGTCTGCCTCTGTACCCCAAACAGCGGATTTTGAGGAAGATGTGGCTGTTGGGTTAGGCGATCCGCTTTCCCCAACGTTTCGCAAACCCGCCAGCGGCAACGCTCGCATCTTTTTCAGTTGCGATCGGGACATTGACCTCTACGAACTCGAAGAACTTTGTAATGCAGTGGGTTGGTCCCGCCGTCCCCTGCGTAAAGTCAAAAAAGCTATTCAGCACAGCTTCCTAGTCGTCTCTATGTGGGAGATGCGGGGCAGCCAGCGACGGCTGGTGGGTTTCGCCAGAGCGACTTCAGACCATGCTTTTAATGCCACGCTTTGGGATGTGGTAGTTCATCCCGACTACCAAGGCAAAGGTATGGGCAAGGCGCTGATGAAATACATCATTAAAAAACTCCGCAGTGAAGATATCAGCAACATTACCTTATTTGCTGACCCTCAAGTGGTGGACTTTTACCGCAATTTGGGCTTTATGTCCGATCCAGAGGGGATTAAAGGTATGTTTTGGTATCCTGATTAGCGAGCGAGGTGCTGGTCGGCGTTGATTTGTTGAGGATCTACAATACAATATTGACGCTGCCAACACCAACTGCACCTGTGCGCTGCGGTCAGTGAGGCGTGGATGTATCTCGGTATCAGGGCCCTTATGAAGCTGTGCAAGTATTGTCAGTCGATTTGAGCCGAAAACGATAGGAGTCAGGGGCTGGAATCGGTTTTTGGGTGGGGTCAAACCGCACAACCTGAAAAAAAACTTCGCCTTAGCTGCATCTAGAGCTAAATATTTAATAAAGCTTGACAAGCAAGCGGTTTTGTGTGTTAATGGTTAGAGGTTAGCTAACTATAACACCGGGATGTAGCGCAGCTTGGTAGCGCGCCTGCTTTGGGAGCAGGATGTCGCAGGTTCAAATCCTGTCATCCCGATCGCACAATGTTAAATAATAGATTGAAGCAGAACTGTCTCTGATGTTTACATTTCGTCAAAATGAAAACAAATTGAGGCAGTTTTTGCCGATCGTGTTAAGTCGCCAGTCTTTGCGTTAATGTGTTTCAGGATCGCTCCTGATGGAAAAAACATGAAATCATTAGTTCGTTTGGGCGCAATATTGGGAATTGTCGGCAGCACTCTGCTGGGCCCCTCCCCAATTGGCAAGATGTCTGCACTGGCACTGCCGGAGCCGCAAATTTTGGAAAAATTGCGCTCGGTGCCGGTATTTACAATTACAGACGCTCAGGGTGCGCCCCTGATCGCTTCTGTTCCCAAGCAGGGTCAGGGTCAAACTGGTAATGCTTCCGTGGCGGGAATTTTCATCAGCCAGAAAGATGCTCAAGCTTTTGTCGATCAACTCAAAACCAGAAATCCTCAGTTGGCGGCCACGGTGCGCGTGATGCCGGTGTCGCTGGGGGAAATTTATCAGATCACTCAAGCAAATAAAGGCAAGCCGGAGGAAGTGCAATTTGCTTTCGTTCCGGCTCCGCAGCAGGTGCAGTCGGCTAAAACTGTACTTCAGCAGACTGGTCAACAAGTTAATGAGTTCAACGGTGTACCTCTGTTTTTGGCAAGAGGCGGCGCAGAAAATGGTTATTTGACGATTCAGCGGGGTCAGCAAGAGGTGATTCCCTTGTTTTTTAACAAGGAGGATTTACAGGGTATGGTCGATCGTTTTAAGCAGCAGCAGCCGAACGTGACTGCCACAATTAAGATTGAGGTGGTGAACTTGGAGAGCGTTTTGGAAGCTTTGCGTACTGAGAACGACCCGTTTTTGACCCAAATGATTTTGATTCCGTCGCGGGAGTCGCTGGAATTTGTGCGATCGCTCCAACCTGCCGGTGCGGGCCAAAATCCACAGGTTGCTCCGGCTCCAGCTCGGCCGGCTCCAGCTCCGGCTCCAGCTCGGCCGGCTCGCTAATAGTTAGTCAGCAGTCATTAGTCATCAGTCATCAGTTATTACTCATGAAATAGTAGGTTGGGTTTCTCGACTCAACCTACTATTTACTAATTACTAATTACCCGTTAGCAATTAACAATTACCCCTTCCAAAAAAGTATTATGTTTGTTTCGGGTTTAGAGCTTTGGGAATGGGCGAATCAAGCTAAAACAGAGGCGAGATCCTCTGACATTCCCCTAGCAGAAATCGACTGGCTCCTGCAAGAGCTGGCTGGTTTGGATAGGTTGGCTCTGCGTTTGGAGTCGTTTAAAGATTTGCCAAAAATAGAATTAAAGTTGTCTTTATCAAAACTTGCTCAATTGTGGCAGCGGCGCTTGCAGGAACGGGTGCCGGTGCAGTATTTAACGGGAGTTGCACATTGGCGGCATTTTTCGCTCAAAGTAACGCCGGCGGTGCTAATTCCGCGTCCTGAAACGGAATTGCTGATCGATTTGGCTGTAGAAGCTGTGAAAAGCTATTCAGTTAATCCCAAATCGCATTGGGTGGATTTGGGGACGGGCAGCGGGGCGATCGCGATCGGCTTGGCTTCTGCGTTGACAAATGCTAGGGTTTATGCGGTAGATTGCAGTTCGGAAGCTTTGGCAGTGGCTCGACTGAATGCTGAGAATTTGGGTTTTGCATCGCGAATTAATTTTTATCAAGGTTTGTGGTGGGAACCGCTAGAATTTCTCAAAGGTCAAGTCAGCGGCATGGTTTCTAACCCCCCTTACATTCCCAGCAGCACGGTACTGACTCTGCAACCGGAAGTTTTGAAGCACGAACCTCATCTGGCATTAGACGGCGGTTTTGACGGGTTAGAGTGCATCCGGCATTTGGTAGAAACGGCTCCCGATTATTTAGAATCGGGGGGAGTTTGGCTGGTTGAGATGATGGCGGGACAGGCTGAGGCGGTAGCTGATATGCTGGAAAGTCATGGGAGTTATGGCAAAGTTCAAATATTTTCTGATTTAGCAGGAGTCGATCGGTTTGCCTTAGCGTACCGTCTTTAGGTTTCAAGAATATGCCGCAATTCTAAAATCTAAAATCTAAAATCTAAAATCTAAAATGGCATGACACAAGTTTCGATCGACTCCTTGATTCAAGGGGCAATTTCTGGCAATCATATCGTCAGTTTTCCTACAGATACTGTACCCGCTTTGGCTGCGCGTCCCGATCGCTCGGAGTTGATTTTTGCAGCTAAACGCCGCAGTCAAGACAAACCGCTGATTTTGATGGCAGCATCGGCTCAGGCTTTGTGGCCTTACGTGCAGGGGAGTCCAGCAGAGTTAAACTTGTGGCAGCAAGTGGCCGAATCCTATTGGCCGGGGGCGTTAACTTTGGTGCTGCCGGCTTCGGCAAAAGTCCCGGCGGCTATGAATTCGATCGATCGGGCTACAATCGGAGTACGAGTGCCTGACTTTCCCCTTGCCCTAAAGATTCTAGAGCAGACAGGCCCTTTGGCTACTACCAGTGCTAATTTATCCGGCCAGCCGCCTCTGGAATCGGTGGCAGAAATTGAGGCTCAGTTTCCTGAAGTCTTGACATTAGTTCCTTCGGAATTAGCAACAGCGACAACAGCTTCGAGTTTGCCTTCGACTGTGGCTAAATGGACGGGCAGCGAGTGGGAAATATTGCGACAAGGCGCGATCGAGTTAGAATGCTAAAAGCTAAACTCCAAGGCAAAGCAATATGGCGCCGATCGGCTGGAGCAACTTTATATATTTAGGTATGGGACTGGGGCTGGGTTTGGGAAGCAGTTTGATTTGGCGCCTGCGGCAAAAAAGCTCGCAACAGCCCGAACCGGCGCCCAAAGTAGCCCCACCTCCTCAAGAAATTCACTTAGAGAAGTTTGATGCCCTTTCCGAGCAACTTAAGCAAACTCAATTGGCTTATCAGATGGCATCGGAGATGAGCCAATTTAAGGCGGGTTTTTTGGCTCGGACTTCTCACGAGTTGCGATCGCCCCTGAGCACTATGATTGGTACGCTGCAATTAATTCTCTCGGATTTGTGCGACGATCCTGCTGAGGAACGAGAGTTTGTCGAGCAAGCTCACGTCGCGGCACTCAAGCTGGTGAAATTAATAGATGAAATTATCTCTGTTGCTAAAACTGAACACGGCACTGACAGGATGGATATTGAGCCGATTCAGTTAGCTAAGGTTTTTGACGAGGTTGATGATTTAACTTACTTGCAAGCTGCTAATCGCGGCATTCGCTTGGAGATATTGCCGCCTGATCCGGAGATTTATGTCTTGGCAGATTTGCCGAGGTTTAGGCAAGTTTTAGTCAATTTGGTAGATACTGCTGTGGCTCAGATGGAGGAGGGGAGTATTTCTGTGTCTGCCCATGCTTCGCCGGAATCTGGATACGTTCACATTTGGGTGGACGATCAGCGTTCAGTGAGTGCTTGGAGCGAGTCTTGGGATTTGCTGAAGCACGATTTGGAGTGTGATGCTACTAAGAGCAGCGATAATTCTCAGGTGTCTTCTGGAATGAGGTTATTGATGAATCAGACTCTTTTAAGTTTGATGAGCGGAAAGTTGGAGGTTCTGGCTGTGCCTTCTGAGTCCGAAGAGTGCAATTTTAACCGGACTCAATGTTCTATTCCTTTGGCAACTTTGTGATGAAGGAAGTTCGCCCACGAGCAATCTACGGGATGTAACGCAGGTGGGGAAGAGGGCAAAGGATTTAACTGATTTAACGGAGGGCGGGAAGACGGAAAAGGGAAGATGAAACAAGGAAATTATTTATAGGGAGTAAGGTGCGCCCTGACGCACCCTACATAATTATAGATTTTGGTGCCAATCTTGTGATTATTTAACAATTAGCAGTTAGCAATTCGCCGTTGCTAATTTCTAATTCGAGATTCTCTTCTAGAAGCTGATTTTCCAGTACCATGGTGGTGCTAGCGTTTTGCTGAAAACCGATGCGCTCGTAGAAGCTTTGTTTGTAAGTTGTCATCAGGTAAACTCGCTCTACTCGGCACATCCGAGGGTGACTCAAGACGGTTTGCACTAATTTACGGCCGAGTCCTGCACCTTGGTAATCCGGGTGAATGGCGACATCCCAGATGGTGGCTCGATAGATGCCATCTGAGGTGGCTCTGGCAAAGCCGATCGCCCGTGAGCCGTCCCAAACTGTAACAACTGGTTCGCTGTTGGCAATCGCAATTTCCCAATCTTCTATCTTGCGTTCCCTCGCCCAAAAGGCGGCGGCTTTAAATAGTTCTTGGATCTGTACGATGTCTGCGCGATCGCGACCTATACAAAATTGAATGTGACTGGAATCCCTAGTCGTTGATGTCATGCTCAATCTGCCTTCAAGTTGTATCTAAACTGTGTTACTTTTACTGTTTTACAGGAGTGAAAGTTGATTTTGTTTGGGAACGATCAATGGTTGAATTCCCATTTACACAACTATTTTTATTCATACATATTTTTTAACTAATTTCGGTGATTATTAATACTTTTTGGGGTAAATTTTGCAAAAAAGCCTTTGAGTCAAAATTCCCAACTTATAACTCATACCATTTGAGATTTTAGATGGGAATGACTGATTTTTTAGGGGTTTGGAGTTTGTCTACAGAGAAACCGGGTTTTTTCATAGCAATACTTCGTTATAACTGAAATGTTGCACCATTCTCAATAAGCTTTTTATGAACAGGCTTTCCGGCCTGTTCCACAAGAAAATTCACTCTTTGTGGAACAGGCCGGAAAGCCTGTTCCTGAGAATGGTGCAATATCTCAGTTACAGCCCACCGAAACGGTAAAAACCCGGTTTCGAGGCGTCGTTTATCGGTAAGGGTAAGCTATAGCTAGTGTGTTGCCTAATTGCTCAAAAATCACCTATCGATAGAGGTATTGACTCCACGAAAACACCCGAAGATTGTGCGGTGGAGTCAAATCTCTAATCTGTAATCTCTAATCAAGTGAATCAGTTTTGCAGCCAGCGGGCGGCATCTTTGGCGTGATAAGTCAAAATCAAATCAGTACCAGCACGCTTGAATCCTGTCAAAGTTTCCATCACTACTCTTTCTTCATCTATCCAACCGTTGAGGGCGGCGGCTTTCACCATCGCATATTCCCCAGAAACGTTGTAAGCAGCAACTGGCAGATTAGTTGCTTCCTTCACGCGCCAGATGATGTCCATGTAAGCTAAAGCGGGTTTAACCATGAGCATATCTGCACCTTCGGCAATGTCGAGAGCAATTTCTTTAAGAGCTTCGCGGCCGTTTCCGGGGTCCATTTGATAGGTGCGTCGATCGCCAAATTGCGGAGCAGACTCTGCTGCATCCCGGAATGGGCCATAATAAGCTGAGGCGTATTTTGCCGCGTAAGACATGATGGGAATATCTTCAAATCCAGCACTGTCCAATCCTTCGCGAATTGCTCCGACAAAACCGTCCATCATTCCCGAAGGTGCGATAATATCTGCACCGGCTTTAGCTTGAGCAACTGCGGTTTTCTTCAGCAATTCTAGTGTGGGATCGTTCAAGACGCGGCCGCTTAAATCTCCGACTTCCAAATAGCCGCAGTGACCGTGACTGGTATATTCGCACAGACAAGTATCGACCATGACGATTAAATCTGGTACGGCTTTTTTAACTGCTTCCGTCGCTTTTTGGACGATGCCGCAGTCGTGCCAAGCACCTGTCGCGTCTGTATCTTTGTCTGCGGGAATGCCGAATAAAATAATAGCGGGAATGCCGAGGTCGTAGACTTCTTTTGCTTCTTCTACTATTTTGTCTACCGATAGCTGGTAAACTCCCGGCATCGATGTGACTTCTTTAGCAAAAGCTTCCCCCGGTACGGCAAATAGGGGGTAAATTAAATCGCTGGTTGTCAAGATATTTTCGCGTACCATCCGGCGGAGTTGGGGATGGTTGCGGAGGCGGCGGGGGCGGTGAGTTGGAAACATAATGTTTTTTTTACGGTAGATAAAGCCCTGTTTTTGAGGACTCGCGGCGTTTCTTTAAAAGTCTAGAGCTTATTGTTGGCCGATCGCCCTGTACTTAAGTAAAGTTCTGTAAAACCCGCGATGTCGATTGTTTGTAGTCAGGAATGCCAGTCCTTTCTAGCTTTTCTCGTTTGCAGACTCAGGCCTAACTGTGGTTGGATGGGTTGGTACGGATATCTCGCTGGCTTCATACCTATAACCAGGCTGCCCAGAAGCGAGGATAGACTGTAAATTATAAATGTATCGAATAGTAACGGTCTTATGTACAAGCAACTAATTTCAAAGATCAAACCGCTTTTGAAATCACTATTTGCGATCGGTCTGGTACTGACGCTAGCCCTCGGTAACGCTGATGGAGCTCTGGCGGCCCGCAGCGGAGGACGCATCGGGGGCGGATCTTTTAGAGCTCCGGCGCGCAGTTACTCGTCTCCTAGTCGCACTTACGCACCGTCGGGAGGGGGCTACTATCCGGGTGGTGGCTTTGGAGGTGGCTTTGGTTTCCCGTTCTTGCTGCCGTTTTTTGGCTTTGGGGGTGGGTTTGGCGGCCTGTTCTCGATTTTGATTTTTATTTCGATCGCTAATTTCCTCGTCCAAAGCTTCCGCCGCGCCGGGGGATCAACTGACGAACTGGGCAACAGCGCCCCCACTACCACCGTATCTGTCGCCCGCTTGCAAGTTGGTTTGCTAGCAGAGGCGCGTGGTTTGCAAGCCGAACTCGACTCCCTAGCGCGCAAAGCGGATACGGATACAGCCACAGGTCGAGCTCAAGTGCTGCAAGAATCTACTCTGGCGCTGCTGCGACATCCTGAATACTGGGTTTACGCGGGCGCTGAATCTGTGCAAACTCGCTTGGAAGCAGCCGAAGCTAAGTTTAATCAACTTTCTTTGGCAGAACGCAGTAAATTTACTGAAGAAACGCTCTCGAATTATAACAATCAGCTCCGGCAAGCAGGGAGCAGCAATATCTTGCCAGGTTTGCAGGAAAATGGGGCGCTGGTTGCTTCTGATTTGAATTCAGATCCTGGGGAATTTATTGTGGTGACGGTGATTGTGGGTACTCAAGGTAAATTGCAATTGCCAGCAGTGAAAAACTCTGAAGATTTGCGCCAAGCTTTGCGTCAGATTGGGGGAGTATCGAGCGAGCAGTTGCTGGCGGTTGAGGTGCTGTGGACTCCTCAAGCGAACGGAGACACTCTGACTGCTGACGATATGTTGGCCGGCTATCCTGATTTGCGATCGATTTAGTGAGCAAGACTGGGCGCGGAGCATTGTCTGCCGCGCCCCATCCCGCAGCCAAGCTGGGCGGGTGAACCCCATTGCTTTTGAGACGGGAATTTTACACGAGTTTTTTGAGGTCGATCGAGTTAAAAAAGATTCTTTAACAAATGCTAGTATTGAGAGATTATGTTTCAGCGTGATTCATCTGCTATTGGCAAAGCCTGCCCGATATGGGTTTTGCGAAGAAGTTAGGCAAGATAAAAAAACTGTATTGAGCGAGGACTGCTTCGGAAGAAGTTGCGATCGCGCGCCATCTAAATTTTATATAAAGAAGAAGCGATCGAGAGCTAAAACTTATGGCCGACAGCAGCAGAAAAAAAGCACTTTTTATTTTGAGCCAGTTAAATAATGACGATATCAACTGGATCGTCCAAAAAGGCAAAAAGGAAGTGCTCGATCCGGGGGGGATTTTGATCCATGAAGGGAGGCAGATAGATGCGCTCTACATTGTTTTAAATGGGAGTTTGAGCGTTTTGATCGAGGCTGAGCGGACTAGAGAACTCGCTAAAATAGCCAGCGGAGAACTGGTGGGAGAAGTCTCTTTCATTGATGCTCGCCCTCCTTTAGCAACGGTGAAGGCGATCGAAGAAACTCACTTGCTGGCAATTCCTAGGCGGCAGTTAGTAATCAAACTTCAAAACGATATGGGCTTTGCTTCCCGGTTTTATTATGGAATTTCATTGTGTCTGGCAGACAGGATGCGCGGTACGATCAGACATATAGAATACGGTCGCAATATTGAATTAGATCAACCAGAATTTGAACGAGAGGATATCAATCCTAACGTCCTGGAAAATTTGGCCCTAGCTGAGGCTAAGTTTAATTGGCTGAGGGAAAATGTTAAAGCTTGAGGAATTTTAAGGCGTTTTTGAGCTGGGTGTGAAAACTTGCCGATCGATACGGTAATAGAGAGGTGTACGATGTAACTCACATTTTGCACCATTCTGAAGAACAGGCAAGATGCCTGTTCCACAAAAAATGAGTTTTCTTGTGGGATGGGCATCCTGCCCGCCCAAAAAAGGATTATTGATATTGGTGCAAGATGTAAGATGTAACATCTTAACTCAAAAAACAGATGTGCAAAACAAAATAGGGGCAGGTTTTACCGGAAATATCGATCGATAAATGCCGGAACTATAAAAACCCGCCCCTGTGGTTTGCCGTTGCAACCTCGCGCGCCCAAATGCAACTACTAACCACACAATCTAGATAATGCCCGGCCCTTTGGTGCGGGTGTCTGCATCCATTGTCAGTTTTCCTTCCTCGCCTTTTTTATCTTTGATTTCTGCGAGAATTCGAGCTCGTTCTGCGGCTTCGGCTTCTTCTTTTGCTCTCAAATCGCCCGGTTCGTTGATGTACATTTCCGGTTCGACCGCGTAATTGTTAACCAGACCTTCTTTGTCTACTGTATAACCATCTGTGGTGTGAATACTTTCGTTATCGGTTTGGTCATCAGTTTTTGCACTTTTCTGCTTCCCTTCGGTGGTTGTGTGCATGAAGTTAGCACCTTCCCGTTCTTGCCGCGCTGCTGTCTCAGCAGGAGTAATGCCCCTGTCGTAGTGGGGGGCTTCCATATTGGCTTCGATTTGTTCGTCGGCAGGTGTTGATTTGCTAACTTCTTTTTTGGGGGGTATTGGTTGGCGATTAGTCATGATTTATTCCTGAGTTATCTTTTCAAAAAGGTCTTTGGCTTATGTTTAAATATTAATCCCAAGCTAGCTCATTCACAAACTATCTTTGGTTATAGTTTGCGAAAAATTGCTGTTAGGGAAAATCCCTTTATTGAGTCTTCCTGAAGACTGACCAAATTCTGTTTTTATTAAAAGTTTAACTATCTGCAACTATTTGGCATCTATCTAAAGATAGGGAATTAGCAATTGGGCATCGGGCATCGGGCATTGGTATAGTCATTTCAAATAAAAAAGAGACACTATTGAGCGCAGTAGTCACAGATGAGTTCATCTAAAGATGTCCCAGGA
>NZ_JAUBSH010000115.1:0-20103 GCF_036704705.1 Microcoleus sp. K1-B1
AGTTTTTGAGCAACAGCTTGCCTTCTGCTAAAAGGCTGCTACTTTTAGCTGCACTGATTTTTTAGTCTAAACTACAGATTTTAGATTTTTCCTGATTAGTATGGTTTACCCTACGCACCCAGCCTGCGGGCTGGCTTGCTATAAACCCGGTTTCTACGAGTTTTGCAGAGAGGAACGACAAATATAGGAAGAAACCGGGTTTCTGAATTCTGTGTGCGATCACGAACAGAGTTTTTAGTAGAATCTTCACAAAAAATTCTAAATTAATTCAAAATTCACAACCGCGCAGGCTTGTTCGCGAACGAAAGCAATCTCAAGATTTCAAACTATTTTCTTGTCCGACTTTAGCCTCCTGAGCCACTTGCTCAACCTCATCTTTGGCGAGAATTTCCAAAGCTGTCTGTGCTTCTGCACCGCCCAACCGCCCCAAAGCTTGAGCTACTCTGTAACGGATCTGCCAATCTGCATTGGAAGCGTAGGGAAGCAGCAGCGGCAGCGCCCGTTTATCTCCCAATTCACCTAATGCGCTGATGGCAATGGTTTGGATCAATTCGTTTTCAGAATTCAGGGCATTTTCTAACATCGGAAAGGCTTTCGGATCTCCCATTTCTCCCAAAGCCGCGACGATGCTCAGTTGCACCAGCCATTCAGAGGTACTGCTATAAACTTGCTGCAAATCTTCTAAAGCATCGGTTAATTTCAATGCCCCCAAAGCATCGGCTGCTGCTGCTTGCACGTCTGGTTCGGGGTCGTTGTTCAAGCTGTTTCGCAGTACCTCTAAGGCGTTCGGCAGATTCTCCGTGCCGAGGGTTGATAATTGGCTGACTGCTGCGTAGCGAACCCGGACGTTTTTGTCGCCGATCGCGCTTTGAATCAGTTTATAGGCGATCGCGGGTTCTAGTTGGCGCAGTTGGTTGACTGCTCGCAGTCTTTCGCCAAAATCCTCGGAATTCAGCAATTGTTCGACAGACTCAGGGGTAATGCTCATCGGATTTTAGATTTGATAATTGGGAAGAAGGAAGAAGGAAGAAGGAAGAAGGAAGAGGGGAGAAGGAAGAGGGAAGAGGGAAGAAGGAAGAGGGAAGAAGGAAGAAGAAGAAGAAGCAAGAAAGAAAAAATTGCTCTGCGTCTATTCCTGACTTCCGTGTCGTGAATCTAGATAAGTAACCACACAAAATTAATTACATAAAGACTCCTTGCTAGGCAAGGGTTTCAGTAGAAATATTGTGTAATTAATTCTGCACACCTACTTAATTGGTAACTGCAAAAAGTCAGCGAGATTGAAAGAGCGATTCCCTACGGGATAGCTTCGCTTCACGACTCATTTTCTGATACAGTCCTGGAACTGCAACAGTTAATTTAAGATTCGGCAGCCATCGAACGGATAATATCTCCCCTAGTGAGGATGCCGATTACTTTGCCCGCCGAATCGACCACAGGCAATCGATGGATGCTGCGATCGTGCATCAGTTTGGCAGCTTCTTGGAGAGATTTGTCGGGACCGATGGTAACTGGCTCTGTACTCATCGCTTCTCCTACTGTTTGTCCTAAAGCCTTGTGGAGTTCTCGCTCGTAACGAGAGGGATTTTCTAAGTAAATCACGCTATCGAGCACCATGATATAAGCGGGCGGAGTTACGCCGCTTTCCCGCCACATCAAGTCGGTTTCGGAGATGACTCCTACCAACAAGTCATTCTCATCTACGACGGGAAGACCGCTAATGCGTCGATCGGCTAAAATTTTAATCGCTTCGTTCAAGGGCATTTCGGGTCGCGCCAAAATCGGCTCGCGGCTCATTACATCGGCTACTGTTTTTGGCATGATTAGCGGTTGATTCAGTTATCTCTCCTTATCGATCATATAGGGAAAGCGTGACACAGAATGAAGAAAGGCAGCTCTGCTGAAGGGATTCGTTAGAAGGTAGAAGGAAGGAAAAAGTTTGAATGCCAGAATTTTGCTGTTTTTTTCGATCGCACTATAAAATTCTGCCGTTTACCGGACTCCGGCGAGCGATCGACCTGACAAGATTGTTAAGATATCTTAAAGAGCGGATAAATCCTTACCAATGCCAGAATCTCCAGCCAGAGAACCAGACTCCCAACCAGAAGCGCGCTGTGTATTGGTTTGCCAGTATCAATCTTGCCTGAAAAATGGTTCAGCAGCAGTGCTAGCTGCTTTTGAAGCTCAACAAGTTGCCGGGGTGAAAGTGGAAGCCTGTAGTTGTCAGGGACAGTGCACCACTGGCCCGACTGTACGAGTTACCCCAGACGAAATTTGGTATTGTCGAGTTAAGCCGAGTGATGTACCGTTAATTGTGGAAGAGCACCTCAAAGAGGGAAAACCTGTAGAGGCGCTATTCAATCCGAGAATTCATGCGCGTTATTATTATTAATATTGACTTGATTCGGTGAAACTTCCAATATCGGGCGCATCTAATTTTAATAGTTATTGTTAAGGAACTGGCACTTTGAAAATCCAAGGAATTGCGCTTAGTTTGTTGGTCCTAATTCTGGGGCGTCCGTCGGCGGTTGCTGCTCAAACGTCGGCGGTTGCTGGGGATATTTGTCCGGGGGAATTGGGGGCGCAAGTAGATGCGATCGCCAACCGTCCCGAATTTAGCCGATCGCGCTGGGGCATTTTGATTCAACCTCTATCTTCTACTACTACTCTCTACAGCCGCGACGCCCAAAAATATTTTATTCCAGCATCAAATGCCAAGCTGCTAACCACAGCCGCTGCTTTGCAGAAACTGGGTGCAGATTTTAGGATTAAGACATCGGTTTACAGCGGCGAAAATGGGAGTTTGTACGTTGCCGGCAGGGGAGATCCGAGCATTGCTGAGGCTCAGTTGAAATCTTTGGCGCAGCAGTTGAAGCAGCGGGGAATCAGTCAAGTTAACCAGTTGATTGGCGATGACAGCTATTTTCAAGGCAATGCAGTCAATCCTAATTGGGAATGGGAAGACGCGCAAGCAGGCTACGGAGCGCCGATTAACAGTTTAATTTTCAATCAAAACGCGATCGACCTTCTTTTGTCCCCACAGGCTCTGGGGCAACCTCTGAAAGTTACTTTTGCCGAACCAAAGCTGGCAAATCAGTGGCAACTTCAGAACAATACTGTTACCGTCGCTCAAAACGAATCTGAGTTTATTGAAGTTGGCCGGGAGTTCGATCGACCTATAATTCGAGTGGGCGGACAGTTGAAAGTTGGTGGCGAACCGGAATCAGCTTATGTCGCAGTTGTCAACCCCGCTAATAATTTTTTGCAGTATTTTCAACAAGCCCTGGCTGCTGAGGGAATTCCTGTTAAACAGGCTTTAGTTGCATCGGCTTCTCGCAATTTAAATCAAGAATTAGCGACCGTTGAATCGCCGCCGCTGGCGGAATTGGTGAGAGAAACTAATCGCATAAGTAACAATCTTTATGCAGAAGTTTTATTGAGATTGTTGGGGAAAGTTACAGACAAGATGCCTGTGCCACAAGAGGATACAGGTGAAAGCGGTTTGAAAGAGCTAAAGGCAGTTTTAACTCAATTAGGAGTAAATCCAAACAGCTACATATTAGCCGACGGTTCCGGCTTGTCTCGGCACAATTTAATTACTCCAGAAGCCTTGGTGCAAACTTTGAGACTTATGGCCAATTCACCTGCTGCATCTATTTACCGCCAGTCACTGCCGATCGCTGGCGAGAGCGGCACTTTGAAAAATCGCTTTAATACTACACCAAATCGCGTAATTATGCAAGCAAAAACCGGAACTATGAGCGGAGTTTCGGCGCTGTCGGGATATATCGAAGTTCCGAATTACGAGCCGCTGGTGTTTAGCATTATCGTCAATCAATCTGACCTATCGACTGCAAAAATGCGATCGGCAACGGACGAAATTGTGCTATTATTGAATCGCCTGCGCCGCTGTTAAAACAATACATTTAAGGTGATAAACTTGAACTCAGTAGTTACACCTAAAACACAGGACACGCCAAAACCCTACAAGTTTTAAGTTTGATTAGATTGCAGCGGCGGGGATCGAAAAGCAGCTACAATAAAAGTAGAAAAATTAACACCATTGGGACGTTTTAGCCTGCTACCAGTCGGCGGGTTCTGTACTTCCCGAAAATAAGTCTAACTTTCCAACTATGAATTCTTTCGATTCCGAACAGCAACACATCTTTGTCGAAACCAATAACATCCGCCTGCACTGTGTTTCTCAAGGAGAAGGCGAGCTCGTTCTCCTCCTGCATGGGTTTCCAGAGTTTTGGTACTCTTGGCGTCATCAAATCCCTGCTTTAGCGCGTCATTTCAAGGTAGTAGTGCCGGATTTGCGGGGCTACAACGATTCCGATAAGCCGGAAAGCGGCTATGATTTAGATACGCTGAGCGCGGATATTCGCGGTTTGATTTCGAGCCTCGGTTATACAAAAGCTCACGTTGTAGGTCATGATTGGGGAGGAGCGATTGCGTGGCACTTAGCTCAAAAATTTCCCGAACAACTCAACCGCTTGGCAATTTTAAACGCTCCGCACCCGCAGCGATTCATGCAGGAAATGGCGAGCAATTTAGATCAAATCCGCCGCAGTTGGTACGTTTTGGCGTTTCAGGTTCCCGGCATTCCGGAATTGTTGATCCGGCAAAACTTGAAAGATTTTGTACACAATGTTTTCCAAGGACAAGCTGTTCGCAAAGGATCTTTTAGCGCTGAGGAAACTAAGATTTATCAGACTGCTTTAGAAAAGCCGGGAGTATTAGCCGCCGCTATCAATTATTACCGGCAGATGTTTCACCCGCAGAGGCTGTGGAATTTGGGGCAGAAATTAGAACCTGTGACAGTGCCTACTTTGGTGCTTTGGGGAGAAGAAGATGCGTTTTTGAGCCACAAACTTGTAGAAGGTTTAGACAGATTAATTACGGCTCCGTTTAAGTTGAAATTAGTTCCTCACTGTGGTCACTGGATTCAGCAGGAAGCGCCGCAAACGGTGAATCGAGAATTGCTGAGTTTCCTGAGAAATTCTTCTCGTTCTGTGGCTGTGGCATAGAAAAAAATTAACGCTTGCAAATAAGAACGGGCAAGATGCCCGTTCCACAAGAAGATTGAATTTTTGTGGAACGGGCATCTTGCCCGTTCTTAATATCTGACGCACCCTACTTATTGATCAATACGCTTGGGTTAAAACTGTTTATTCCTCGGAGATCCCCCTAAATCCCCCTTAAGAAAGGGGACTTTGAGTAAGTTCTTGTTCCCCCCTTAAGAAGGGGGGCTAGGGAGGATCGGGCTTAACTGAACCGTATTGACTTATCGATCAGTCCCAGAGCAAATTTTCTTGGATCAGCAGTGCAATCATCGCAGTTCTGGAACAAACACCGAGTTTGATAAAAATTCGCCTCACGTAAGTAGCAACCGTCCAGTGACTAATATTTAAATTTTTGGCAATACATTTGTTGGGCAGGCCTTGGGCTACTAATTGCGCGATCGCTCTTTCGCGTGGACTCAGGCTAATTTCCGGTTTGTAACTTTTGCTTTGCATATTTTTGCAATGAGGTAACGAGTTAAAATCTAATCAATTAAGGGTAGAATTCCGAGTTTTTCTCGAACTTCAGATAAAGGAGTTTCCCAATCAGATGCAACGTCCCAATTAATTAGCCGAGTGGCTAATTTTCCGTGTTTTAAGCCTTTGATAATTTGTCCGATCGCGCATTTGCCGCTGATCAGTCCAACTAACACTAAAATCGCACAAGAAGGACGAAATACTTGAGCGCGAGTAAACGCTTGAAGTATCAACTCATCTTCTGTTGAAGCTGAAAGACCAGTCAGAACGTGCCACACGTCGTGATTTCGCTGAATCCAGTCTCCCGATGCGATCGGCTCAAAGCCTTGTTCGTCTAGAAATCGCGCCACTTCGCACCCTAATGTTCCTGCTGGCAGTTGGCGCAATTTTGCCAAGTCTATTTCAAAGTGTCGATCGCTCTCAATTTGAGGATTAATTGTTTGAGCCATCTTTAATATAACTCCTAATTGACCGTCAGCCACAATTTATTCTCCCTTCAACAATGATTTAAGTTTCGAGCAAATTAATTTGTGTTTGTCAAGTTCATTTTTGCGCTGAATCAAGACGACTTTTTTTACCGACTCAGCTTAAAAATCGTACTTTCTGTCAAACCAATCGGCGATCAGGAGCTTTTACATTTCTTTACAAACCTTCTTAGATGTGAAATCTGCTATCTGTAAAAATCGCCCTAGTGTTTGGAATCCCCACTTGACTCACCGGGAAGTACCCGTAAAATCTACAGTATCTAGCGGTGATTGGAACTCCCTTACTTACGTATATAAATTTATTCTGCTGCTAATTATTGGAACTTGCAATGAGTCAGAAGTCGAAGCTTGCAGGCATCGTGATGCAGGTGCATACAAGTGAAGAGAGTAGAAGCAAGCTGAAGCAAGGTGAAGTTATGCAGAGTTGATATTTCGGAATTACGCAGTAGTGCCAATCCCCTGTGGTTGCCGAATTTGTAGTGGCAATCATGGGGGATTCCCCGTATGTCGTTAGAATGTCGCTCAAATGAGTGACACTCATTTGAGCGACTGGTGAAATATCTTCACCAACAGCTACAAATAAAGTAGAGATTCATATCATACAAGGTGTTGCTGTGAAAAAACTTTATATTTTGTTATCCACAGGAGTTGTGTCATTGATTTGGTGCGCTGCTGCTAGCGCTACGACTTATGTTAATCCTAATGGTAAAACTACTTTAAACTTGTCAGAAAAAGGAAACAATCGCAGCGGTTTTTACTTAACCAAAGTAGGGAATCGGGAATTTTTGGGCAATATTCAAATTACCCGTTCCCAAGGATCAGCAGGCTCTTACTATTACAATGGGACTTTCAAAGACAGTGCAACCGGCCCTGGCAGAAAAATTGTTTGTTCAGGGGATATTGCCATTGTCAGGCGTCAAGTTGGAAGAAGCAGCCAATTGGGAGCCGAAGTTACTTGGAAGGTGAAAGGAGGAGAAAATTGTCCTTCTATTGGCCAGACATTTAAAGTAAATTTAGTCGAAGCTTTACCCCGTCCTAATGCAAGTGGCGACTATACTTCTAGCAATGCTAATACTTGGTCGAGTCCAACAAATGGTTTTGTAACTTGGCCTGCTTGGCGAGTCACCTCGCGAGATGGACAGCTCAACTGCCGCAAGACCGCAAACGGAGCAATTCAACAAGTTTACCGCGCGGATAGAGATACAGTTGCTGCTGAACTCAGGGGAGCAAATGCGATTACGATGGCGAACGGTCAACCCTGGTTGCTAACAAGACAAGGCTGTTATGTGCGGGCTAATTCTCAATACGTTCAGCCAGTTTCTATGCCTGAATAACTATTCGTAAATGGCGAGCATCTCAATGAAAGCAGCCAAGCTAGAAATTGGAGTTGGGAGCCAGGAGGAAAGAGGAAGAAGGAAGGAGCCAGAAGAAGTATTTTTACAAATATGAGATGCTCCCAGTTCCGCTGTCAGAGCCACGCAGCTTACCAAAAGACATGAATCCAGTTTACAAGGAGTATTTTGAAAACAATTCTGTTGGGATAAGCTGTTGTGGATTTAAATTGTATGTCAAAAAACAATAAAACTCTTGTGGGGAGTAGGGGTTGGGCGTCCCGCCCGCCTCGAATATGCAATTTACATAAAAAGTCCGCGTTATTTTGTGGCTGCACTACTAAACAATCGATCACTGCATAACAATTGCCATGCAAAGGAGTACCCTCTCATCCCTGTTTATCCTGCAAAACTTACATAGCGTGACAAAAGTTACGCTCGCCCGTTAAATAGAAACTCGCTATCATCATAAAATTAAAATTAAACTTCTCAAAGAATCGCCGACTTTCCTGTTAAACAAAAACGCCGCACCCTAGCTAAGCAGGCTAAGGAGGATGTCAATCAGAATAGTGGTATCGACAAGAGATAATCGTTAGATACTCGTCATCCACAGCATAAACTAATCGATTCGTATCATCAATTCGCCTCGACCAAAAACCAGCCAAGTTCTCCCTCAGTGCTTCTGGCTTTCCGATCCCCTCAAACGGCAATCGGATTGTTGCCTCAATTAGCTTGTTAATTCGTTTTAACGTTTTCTTGTCTTGCCCTTGCCAATATAAATAATCGCCCCAAGCCTCATCCGTCCATGCTAACTTTCTAGTCATCCAACAAATTTCGCTCCACCACTTTCCCCTGCTTAAACTGAGCAATAGAACGCTCCAAATGGGCAGCATTGGCGGGAGATTTGAGTAAATGAACTGTTTCCAGCAAACTATTAAAGAACTCTAGCGACATCACCACGGCATCCTCCGCATCCCGTCTAGTGATGATGGTATAGTCCGTATCTTCCACTACTCTGTCTAAAACAGCCTTGAGGTTATTTCTCGCTTCGCTAAAAGAAACAATATTCATGTACTTGATACTTGTACTACTTACTGTACAAGTATAGCAATCCGCAATATATTCGGCAATCCCGAACTCAGATCGTGTCCGGTCAATTTACTGGTTCTATGGCTGGAGCCTGGGAACCGATACCTAGAGGAAGAGCTGAAGCCCAGCGAAAATTAAATTCGAGGCTCTAGGTCGCTGTTGAGCGTTACTTTCGCTCCAGCCTGGTAAGCGACCAAGAGCCGAAGCCCAGCGAAAATTAAATTCGAGGCTCTAGGTCGCTGTTGAGCGTTACTTTCGCTCCAGCCTGGTAACGAGTAAACAACCAGTAAACAACCAGTAAACGAGTAAGAATTGAGGACTAAAAAACTTAGATTTCTTCGTCCAAACCATCTACATCATCTACATCATTTACATCATCTACATCATCTACATCATCTACATCATCTACCTCAATAGGAGCGACAGAATTAGCAGAAACCAGAGCACCAGTCTCAAGTTTCTTTTTAACTAGCTCCTCAATTTCATTTTTGAAATCGATGTTTTTCTCCATGTGCTGGATCACTTTGTCTCGTCCTTGAGCTATGTTCTCTCCGTTGTAGCTATACCAAGAACCTTTTTTGATGATTACTCCCATTTCGTCGGCCAAGTCAGTCAGACAGCCTAAAGTAGAAATGCCTTTGCCAAATACAATGTCAAATTCGGCAATACGGAAAGGCGGAGCAACTTTATTTTTAGCAACTTTAACTTTCGTGCGGTTGCCGTATTCTTCTGTACCTTTTTTCAAGCTTTGAATGCGGCGAATGTCAAGCCGCACGCTGGCGTAGAACTTGAGTGCGTTACCGCCGGTTGTTGTTTCCGGGTTGCCGTAAGTTATGCCGATTTTCTGCCGCAATTGGTTGAGGAAAATGACGGTACAGCCAGATTTGCCGATGTTGCCGGTGATTTTCCGTAAAGCTTGGCTCATCAAGCGCGCTTGCAAACCCATGTGGGAGTCGCCCATGTCGCCTTCGATTTCGGCGCGGGGGACGAGGGCGGCTACTGAGTCAATTACTACGATATCGACGGCGACGGAACGGACGAGTTGATCGACTATTTCTAGGGCCATTTCGCCGGTATCCGGCTGGGAAACTAAGAGATTTTCAATATCCACGCCTAAAGCTGAGGCGTAGGTGGGATCGAGGGCGTGTTCGGCATCGACGAAGGCTGCGATACCGCCGGATTTTTGGACTTCGGAGATCGCGTGGAGGGCTAGAGTGGTTTTACCGGAACTTTCCGGGCCGTAAATTTCAATGACTCGGCCTTTTGGCAAACCGCCGCCCAAAGCAATGTCCAGTGTCAGGGCTCCGGTGGGAATGGTTTCTACCTTCATGCGAGTGGAGTCTCCCAATCGGACGATCGCCCCTTTGCCAAAGCTGCGCTCGATTTGGGAGAGTACGGAAGTTAGAGCTTTTTGCTTTTCTGAGTTTTCAGTGGAAGTTTTTATAGACGCTTCTTTTTTTGGCATTTGCGGTACGCGGGTAGACCCCTTGCGGAGCTTGTTGATTAACTGTACAACACGTATGTTAGCAGTTATTTTTGGGGTCTGGAGGTTCTGGGAGCATTTGGTTGAAGATTCTTGATTTTGGGGTGGTTCAGCCTGATCCAAGCTTCAGAATGCCCAAGATGTAGAAGATATTTAACTGCTTCCCAGGCTCTGTCTGGGAACCGATGTAAGCGAGGTTCTGCCTCGAAAAGCTTACATTAAAATTGGAGGCAGAGCCTCCGGATCTGTGTTACCAGGCAGAGCCTGGTAACAAGTAATCGCCACAATTAGGACAAGCATGGCATCTACAACACATCAAGACACATCTGTCAATAGCAAAAATTCCCGCTGGTTGATTAACTTATTGGCGATCGGCATTTTACTTGGTATCGGATTTCGGTTTTTTGAGATCGATCGCAAACTGTACTGGCACGACGAAGCTTACACATCCATCCGCGCCGCTGGTTTCACACGCCAAGAAATCGACGACGAACTATTCCAAAACCGGATTTTTCCCGCACCACAATTGCAAAAATATCAGCGGATTAAACCGGGAAGTACAGAAGCAGACACAATTCGTTCTTTAGCACTAGAAGACCCGCAACATCCGCCTTTATACTTTCTCATGGCTCGTTGGTGGATGCAGCAATTTGGCAGTTCTCTAACAGCCTCCCGCACTTTGCCAGCAATATTGAGTTTGCTGTCGCTGCCTTTGATGTACGCTTTAGCTCAGGAACTTTTCGCCTCGAATTTGGCTGCGTTATTAGCAACAGCACTTTTGGCTTTATCTCCCTTTGACATCTTGTTTGCTCAGACAGCAAGGCAGTACAGTTTGCTGACAGCCACAGTTATTGGCAGCAGTTGGCTGCTGCTGAGAGCAGTGCGGTTGCGGGGTTGGAAAAATTGGGTATTTTACTCGCTGACGATCGCCCTTGGTTTCTACACTCACCCGTTCTTCAGTTTAACACTCATTGGACACGGAGTTTTTATAATTTCTTACTGGCTGTTTGTCAAAAAAACAAAATTGCGAGGTCATGTAACTAATTCCCAATTTTTCTTAGCAGTAACCGCAGGTTTAATATTGTATCTTCCGTGGATTTACGTGCTGGCGACTAACCTGGGACGAGCATCAGCGACGACAGATTGGACGCGAGTATCTCCGGGTTGGCTGTATCTTGTCAAATTGTGGACGCTCAGCTTTACAGCCTTATTTTTTGACTTCGACTTCGGGTTTGATAATATTTGGACTTATCTGCTGAGATTGCCATTTTTGCTGTTAATTGCGACAGCCCTTTACACAATCTGCCGTCGGGCTAGCACTTCAAATTGGCTGTTTATTGTAACATCAATTTTTGTACCTTTTTTGATACTGGCCTTACCGGATCTAATCCTAGGCGGCAAACGTTCTGCCGTCAGCCGTTATCTGATTTCGTGCTTTCCGGGAGTGCAGCTAGCAGTTGCTTACTTGCTCGCCAGTAACGTGAAAACTCAGCAGCGGTTTTGGCAAGTCATTTTAGCCCTGGTTTTTACAGCAAGTATAGCATCCTGTACAGTTAGCGGTTTTTCTGATACTTGGTGGAGCAAAGACTTGAGCTATTTTAATGCTGAAGTTGCGAAAATTATTAACAAAGAGGCGATAGCTAACCGATCGATTAAAGATACAATTGTAATTAGCGATCGCGGCAACGATTTTACGAACATGGGAGATTTGCTGTCTCTGAGTTATTTGCTCGACAAAGACGTGCGGCTGATGCTGATGAGCCAGTCGCCAGAAATCGAGATGCTGAACAAATATTCGGCTCCCCTGGTGTTCCGCCCTTCGGAAAAATTGCGATCTGCTCTCAAGCAAAATCAACGCCGCTTAGAGCCGATATTGGAATATGCCAGACTTTTTCGAGCGCGGCGAGCTTCTTAGAGCAGATTGACAGAAATGGACGATCGTCCCGATAGGGTACGTCAGTGGATTTTAGATTTTAGATTTTAGATTTTAGATTTATGCCACAGATGAATCTGGGAGATTAAACTTTGGTCTAAAATTTTTGGCTCTTCACGATAGGAGTACGTGGCAGGGTATCGGTTTTTGGCCGGGGGCAGAAAAAACTGTTTTAATTGCCTCAAATATTTCGACTGACGCACCTTAAATCACTATTTGGGCATTTTTGTCAATATTCCTGGTAAAGTGCGTCAGACAAAAAACTGTGTGAGTTGTCTCAACTATTGGGGCTGACACACCCGACATCATCATCAGCAATAATTATTTGAATAGTTAGGATTAAACACAATGCAAGAGTTAAATAATTCATCTTCCGAATCCGCGCAGAAGTTTCGCAATCTTCAGGCAGAATTACGGGAACGTTGGCGAGCGATAGAAGAATTCGACGGCGGAGATTGTGACATTATTATTATTCCTTCTCTCAGCTTAGATCAGCAAGAAATGCAGAAAGTTGAGGGTGCTTACCATTACGAAGAGAGGCATTTATTTTCATTGATTCGCCTGCGAAATCCGCGCACGCGCTTAATTTACATTACCTCCGAGCCCTTGCACCCGATGATTGTGGATTATTACCTGCAATTGCTGCCGGGAATTCCATTTTCTCACGCGCGCGATCGGCTTGTGCTATTCAGTGCTTACGATGCTTCTGCCAAATCCCTCACCCAGAAAATTTTAGATCGTCCCCGCTTAATGGAGCGCATTCGTCAAGCAGTGCGGCCGACAAAATCTTATATGGTTTGTTATAACTCGACGCCCTTAGAACGCGAGTTATCTGTTCAATTGGGGATTCCTTTGTGGGCCAGCGATCCCGATCTGTTATACTGGGGAACCAAAAGCGGTAGCAGGCAAATTTTTAAAGAATGTGGCGTGCCTTATCCTGACGGTTCCGAGTTGGTTTGGAATGCGGAAGATTTAGCGGAAGCTGCGGCGGATTTGTGGACGCGGCAGCCGCATTTGCAACGGATCGTAATTAAGTTAAATGAAGGTTTTTCGGGGGAAGGAAATGCAATTTTAGATCTGAAGTCCCTCGCAGGTAAAACATCTACAGAAAGAGCGAAGGCAATTGGCGAGCACTTCCATAAATTGCGCTTTCAAGCAACGGGCGAAACCTGGGAAAATTTTAGCAGTCGCATTCCCGAATTAGGGGCAATTGCCGAAGCATTTATCGAAGGAGAAGAAAAGTTCTCGCCCAGTGTTCAAGGCAGAATTGTCCCCAGTGGCGAAGTAGAAATTCTCTCAACCCACGACCAAATTTTAGGAGGCCCAGACGGTCAAATTTTCTTGGGTTGCCAATTTCCGGCGGACGCATCTTATCGAATAGCGTTGCAGGAATTGGGATGGAAAGTAGGACAAAACTTAGCTAAAAAAGGTGCTTTAGAGAGATTTGGAGTAGATTTTCTCGCGGTGCGGCAATCAGACGGCAACTGGGATATGCAAGCAATAGAAATTAACTTGCGGAAAGGAGGCACAACTCATCCGTTTATGGCGCTGAAGCTGTTAACAAATGGTCGGTACGAACGTTCGACAGGATTATTTTACAGCCTGCAGGGCCGTCCAAAATATTATGTCGCTTCGGACAATTTGAAAAAAGAGCGCTATCGGGGATTATTACCGAACGATTTGATGGATATTATTGCTGACAATCAACTGCACTTTGACAGCGGTACTGAGACGGGCAGTGTGTTTCATTTAATGGGTTGTTTGTCGGAGTTTGGCAAATTGGGAGTGACGAGTATTGGCAATTCGCAGCAAGAAGCTGAGGATATGTATAACAAAGTTGTGAAAGTTCTCGATCGCGAAACGTCAGGCGATTTGAAATTTTAGATTTTAGAATTTAGAATTGATCCAGCCAGTAAGCTTAAATCCCCGGCTTCTTGAAGAAGTCGGGGATCTAATATCGTTAGCGTTTTGTATAGCAAACGATAAGACGATTAGGATGTTCTTAATCACCCAAATCATTGCTATTATTGAATTGACCTTCTTGGTTCCGTTAGAGCTAATTTTTAGCGGGATAAATGGGCGTGGGATCGATCGAACCTGTGCGGTTGAGCGGCCAAAAACGCACAATCGCCCTACCGATAATATTTTGCTTGGGTACAAAGCCCCAGTAATGACTGTCACAGCTTGCGTTGCGGTTGTCGCCGAGCACCAAGTAAGAATTTGGGGCTACAACTACAGGCCCGTAGGGATACTGTGGAATTTCTTCAATATATTTTTCCTGTAGCGGCTGCTTGTTAATAAAAACTTTTCCCTCTCTGACTTCCACAGTGTCCCCTGGAAGTCCGATCACTCGCTTGATATAGGCATCTTTGATCGGTGGTGGCTGTCCCGTGCACAAACTAGCCTGGTCAGGAGGCATAAATACGATAATATCTCCTCGCTGGGGCTCTTGGAATCGATAGCTTACCTTATCTATAATTAATCGATCGTTAATTTGTAGGGTTGGGAGCATCGAGCCGGTGGGAATGTAGCGTGCTTCGGCAACCAGGGTGCGGATACCAAAGGCCAAAAATGCTGCTAAGCCGATCGTCTTAATTCCTTCGATCCAAGGATTTTCAGTGTCTTGCGGAGGTTTTTCGTCGGCTGACTTGTCTAGACGAGTCATAGGGTATTGTAGTGACTGAGCTGGATACGAATTATAAACTTAATAATGCTTCCATGCTAGCACGCTGTTTACTGAATTAAGGATATCTTATGACTACCCAATCAAGTTTGTTAATCCGTCGCGCTCGCATTCTTTTGCCCAATGGTGAGTTTTTGGTAGGAGATGTACAAATATGCGATGGCAAAATTGTCCAAGTTGCTGCGGAAATTGTCGAATCTGGCGATCGAGAAATAGATGCCAAAGGCTTAACTCTGTTACCCGGAGTAATTGATCCCCAGGTACACTTCCGGGAACCGGGTTTAGAACACAAGGAAGACTTATTTACCGCTAGCTGTGCTTGCGCTAAAGGCGGCGTGACATCGTTTCTGGAAATGCCGAATACGCGACCTCTGACCACAACCCAAGCTGCCTTAGATGATAAACTAAGTCGCGCTGCCGAGAAGTGTTTGGTGAATTACGGCTTTTTTATTGGTGCAACGCCGGAGAATTTGCCGGATTTGTTGGATGCGAATCCGACTCCGGGAATTAAGGTGTTTATGGGTTCGATGCACGGGCAGTTGTTGGTGGATGGAGAAGCAACTTTAGAGGCGATTTTTGCTAAGGGCGATCGACTAATTGCTGTACACGCAGAAGACCAAGCTAGAATCAACCAGAGGCGTCTTGAATTTGCCGGGATTTCCGATGTTGCCGTGCACTCCCAAATTCAAGACAATCAAGCAGCTTTATTGGCAACTCAGCTAGCATTAAAACTTTCTAATAAATATCAGCGCCGTCTGCACATTCTGCACCTTTCAACTGGGGATGAAGCTGAGTTGTTGCGCCAGGAAAAACCGAGTTGGGTGACAGCAGAAGTTACGCCGCAGCATTTGTTGTTAAATACCAGCGCCTATCAAAAAATTGGCAGTTTAGCTCAGATGAATCCGCCTTTGCGCGAACCCCGCGATAACGAAATACTTTGGCAAGCTTTACTCGACGGCGTAATTGATTTTATCGCCACCGACCATGCGCCGCATACATTAGCAGAAAAAGCTCAAGAATATCCCAATACGCCGTCGGGAATGCCGGGAGTCGAAACTTCTTTGCCTTTGATGCTGACGCAAGCAGTAGAGGGAAGATGTACAGTGGCGCAAGTTGCTAATTGGATGTCGGCGGCAGTTGCTAAGGCTTATAAGATTCCGAACAAAGGGGCGATTGCTCCGGGTTTTGATGCAGATTTAGTCTTAGTTGATTTGGAGAAATACCGCCCGGTGGTGGGCGCAGAGATGGCGAGCAAGTGCGGCTGGAGTTCCTTTGAAGGATGGAATTTAACTGGGTGGCCAGTTGTGACTGTTGTTGGAGGAAAAGTTGTTTTTGAGAATGGTAAATTGGATACAAATGTGAGGGGAGAAGCCTTGACATTTGACGCTGAGTAAGCATGAATAAAACTCAAGTGTTATAATTGGGTATTCCCGCTCGCAAAGGCGATTTTACCCATGCTTCTCCAAGAACTAGAAACACAACTCCTGGCCTTAACTCCGACGGAGAAAGCTGAAGCCATCCGGCTTTTAACCCAAAGTTTAAACAATAGCTGGCCAGGAATTACCAAAACTCCCGACGTGTGTGGTGGGGATGCTTGCATTGCCAAAACTCGCATCCCAGTTGGGCTGCTTGAAAGTTTTCGCCGTGAAGGTTCAAGCGATGCTGAACTTCTACAATTTTATCCCCATCTGGGCGCGGCCGATCTAGTCAATGTTTGGACTTATGCTGATGCACATCTGGAGGAAATCGAAGAAGCAATCTGCAAGAATGAGGAAGCCTGAGTCATGCTGAATTTGTATGCAGACGAACAATTTCCTTTGCCTGTTGTGCAATTGCTGCGCGCTTTTGGTCACAATATCCTGACTGTTCAGGAAGCAGGAAAGGCAGGACTTGGGATTCCCGATCCAGAGGTGCTAGCATTTGCTATAAGCAAAGATAGAGCTGTTTTGACATTAAATCGGTTTGATTTTATCGGACTGCACAACCGACAGCCAGACCACTCTGGTATTATTGTTTGTACCAAAAATCGGAATGTAGAAAGGTTGGCAACACGCATCAATGATGCTATTGCTGGTGAAGAAACTTTGAGAGGCAAATTGATTGGTATTAACCGTCCGCAGCAAGTTCGCGCTGAGATGTTACACCATTCTCTCTTAACAGGCTTTTCGGCCTGTTCCACAAAGAGTGAATTTTCTTATTGTGGAACAGGCCGAAAAGCCTGTTCAGAAAAGGCTAAGTGAGAATGGTACAACATCTAAATTAAATCGCGTTTTCTCAAATTTCCAATTGCCAATCCAATAACTCGCCATTACCAATTACTTCAAGTTGCCGCCCGTTATCTAGATAACTCAAATAAATTTGCAAATAATAGTCGGGTTTGTACTGCAATCTTTCCGCCCATTCGATCGCCACAATTCCCAAATCCCTTTCTAACCCGTCCCAATAACTTTCTAAGTGCAAAGCCTCCGCTTCTTCGGGTTCTAGTCGATACAAATCTAGATGATACAGCGGAATTCGTCCTTCAAAATACTCGTTAATCAGCGTAAAAGTAGGACTCTCAATCGAGTCTGAGATTCCTAAGCCTTCAGCGATACCTTGAACCAAGGTAGTTTTGCCTGCACCTAAATCTCCTTGTAATAAGATTACAGTGCCGGGGGGGAGCGATCGACCTAACGCAACACCCAACTTGCGCGTAGCCTCAGAATCGGGAAGCAAAGTTTTCATTTCAATAATTAGTCATTTGTTATTTGTTATTTGTTATTTGTTACTCGCTGGCGGCCAATAACCAATAACCAATAATATTAGTCAACAGTCAACAGTCAACAGTCAACAGTCAACAGTCAGCAGCTTAAATGTTTTGCGCGCGGCCGTACCAACGCAGCAACATCCCCGCCAACCTTTGCGAATTGTGGCGAATTAAACCCGTATTTTCATCTTCATCCATGACATTGGCGATGACAACTCGCCGCCCCAATTGCGTCACGGCTTCTCGATCGAGCACAACCGGATAAGAATCCTCCTGAGAATAGCGGATCAAAGCCTTTGCAGAAGGGACTTTTCCTTGAACTACTACAGCATCGAACAGCGGCCTGCCGCAAGCGCGGTCGATCGCCCGAATGTGGTCTGCAACACTGTATCCGTCAGTTTCCCCCGGCTGAGTCATAATATTGCACACATAAATGCGCGGAACTTGGCTGTTGGCGATCGCATCAGCAATTTCCGGCACCAACAAATTCGGAATGACACTCGTATAAAGACTCCCCGGCCCAATAATAATAAAATCCGCTTCCCGAAGCCCTTCCACAGCCCTAGGTAATGCCGGAGGATTAGCAGGAGTGCAGCCTATTCTGAGGATTTTTCCGTTAGCTTTGGTAATGCTGGACTCCCCCTCAATCCTGCGGCCGTCAGCGAGTTCTGCCCACAAAGACACGTCGCTCAGAGTAGCCGGCAGCACCTCTCCCCTCACTGCTAAAACTTTAGAACTCGCCGCGATCGCCTGTTCCAAATCTCCAGCAATATCGCTCATCGCCGTCAAAAACAAATTCCCAAAACTGTGACCCACCAAACCGTCACCAGCCCGGAAACGATATTGAAATAACTCAGTCAATAACTTTTCCTCATCTGCCAAAGCAGCCAAACAATTGCGAATGTCTCCCGGCGGCAATACCCCAATTTCCCGCCGCAGCCGCCCGGAAGACCCGCCATCATCCGCCACCGTGACAATAGCAGTGATTTTGGCGCTGTAATCCTTCAATCCCCTGAGCAAATTAGAAAGGCCCGTACCGCCCCCAATTGCCACAATTTTCGGGCCGCGGTTCAAGCGGCGGTGGTTGAGGAGTCGATCGACCAGTTCCTCATTCCCTTCGGGCATCAGCACTTGAGTAATAGAGTTCAAACTGCGAGTTTGTCCCCACAGAATTAATAAAATCCCGCCAGCAATGATGATCGGGCCCGACACGTAATTAGGAACAACTTCCGCAATCCACGCCAAAAAATTTCTCAACAATTGCAATAAGAAGAAAATGGGAGTCATCCCAGTCCAAATCGCTAAACCCAAAGTTGCAAGTACCACGCCGCTAGCACTGATCAGCAGCCACCGTTTCACTAACAGTCCGGGGGCTAACCACTTAAACCACTGGTGAACTCGCCCGTTCCGCAAAGAAGGGGGGTAAGGATTTCTGGATTGGGCAAGAACCTGCTTGGCTTTAGCCAAGACGCGGAGGGCTTTAGGAAGTGAACTAATTGACATGGTTAATTAGTCTTAAGGGTATTGGAACAGCTCGAGCTGACAAATTTACAATACAAGAGAGTTTTGATTCTGGCAGTCAATTTAAGTAATTAGTGATTAGTCATGAGTCATGAGTCATTAGGTAGACTGATGACTGACGACTGACAACTTATTGATAACATCCTATGGCTGAGCCACTAATCGAACTCAAGGGGGTAAGTAAGTCCTTCGGCCAGAACCCGATCCTCGATCAAGTCGATCTGAGGATTTATCGGGGAGAGGCCCTGGCAATTATTGGCCCTTCCGGGACGGGGAAATCTACGATTCTGCGGATAATTGCGGGTTTGTTGGCCCCGGATGCCGGTGAGGTTTTTGTTCAGGGACAGCGCAGGGTCGGATGGGTGGACGACGTGGCAGATCCGATCGGAATTGGGATGGTGTTTCAGCAAGCGGCTTTGTTTGATTCGCTGACGGTGGAGGAGAATGTCGGTTTTTTACTTTACCAGCATTCTAAGCTGCCGCGCCGCCGCATTCGGGAATTGGTGGAGGAAAAGTTGGAGATGGTGGGTTTGCCACGAATTGGCGAACGCTATCCGGCGCAGTTGTCTGGGGGAATGAGGAAGCGGGTAAGTTTTGCCCGCGCTATCATGGCGAATCCTGATAATGACAGGGATAATCCAGAGGTTTTGCTGTACGACGAACCGACGGCGGGTTTAGATCCCATCGCTTCGACGGTAATTGAAGATTTAATCAGAGACTTGCAGGCGGCCCAAGGTGTTTGCAGCACTTATGCGATCGTCACTCACCAAGACAGTACCATCCGTCGCACTGCCGATCGCATCGTATTTCTCTATCGAGGCAAAGTGCAATGGGAGGGAACTGTCAATGACATTGCATCGACAGATAATTTACTGATCCGACAATTTTTTAGCGGCAGTGTTACTGGGCCAATTCAAGCGCTTGGATAGTCAATTGTCAGTTGTCAGTTGTCCGTGGTCAGTTGTCCGTGGTCAGTTGGCAGTGGTTAATTGTTTGTCTTGTGGGGAGATAGTATATGTCACAAACCAACTTTCAGAAGTTAGATGTTTATAAATTAGCTGAAAAATTAGCTGATGAAATTTGGAATATTGTTATAAAATGGGACGCACTAGCAAAAGATACGGTCGGCAAGCAAATAATTCGATCTGCTGATAAGCTGTTGCGGCCTTTAAATTGTATGTCAAAAAAAATCAAAGTCTTGTGGGGAGTAGGGGTCTGAGAGGTGTAGGTTTTTTACAACTAGGAGGAGTTACAAGCATAAAAGGCATCCACAGGAGTGTGAGGGAAGGAAC
>NZ_JAUBSH010000116.1:0-20035 GCF_036704705.1 Microcoleus sp. K1-B1
TTTTTGAACCAACACTCAATGGAACTGCTGCTCCATCGAATCCTTAATTAATTTACGAATGATTTGCGATCGCTATATTTGTTAGATATTACAAAAAAAGAAGTTGTGTTGCTGTGGATTTACACGCACGCAGAATTTGAGAAACGACCACCGGATAAGAATTTAAAGCATTTATTGCGCCAAATTATGGATAATTATGATGTTTCCGATGAAAGTAAAAATTTAGACGACAGTGAAGACGATGAAACTGGAAAAGACCAAGTAGGAGAAAATAAATCAAATGACAGTCAAGGTGCATAATCAAAATGCGGCTTTTATTACTTTTTGAATAACCAGGCACAACATTTATGAAACTTTACCACACTCCCATTTCCGCCAACTCCCGCCGCGTGTGGATCGCCCTCTTAGAAAAAAACCTCGACTTTGAATTGGTAGAAATCCACTTGGACGGCGATCACTTGCAGCCAGACTTTATCGCAATGAATCCTTTTCACCGCATCCCTGTTTTGGTCGATGATGACTTCACTGTCGTCGAGTCTCTGGCAATTCTTGACTATCTAGAAGCGAAGTATCCAGAACCGGCAATGCTGCCGAAAGATCCGCAAGATTTGGCAGTTGTGAGGATGGTAGAATTGGTCACGGTTAACGAACTTGCGCCGGCACTTTACCCCCTAAGCAGTGAAAAAATGGGATGGGGAATTCCCCAAGCGCAGGAAATCGCAAAGGCTAAGGAAAAAGTCGATACTGTGCTGAAATTCTTTGAAGGTTTGTTGGACGATCGCCCTTTTTTCGCTAGCAACACTGTCACCTTTGCCGAGTGCGTTGCCGGTACCGTCGTGCCTTTGCTATCTTGGGTTGGTGTGTCCCTAGACGGTTATCCTAAAATTCAAGCTTGGTGCGATCGACTGCTTGGGCGTCCCTCATGGCAGCAAACTCAATTCACCGAGGCAGATTTGGCGACTTTCGCATCTCGGAGACAAAAGTTTCTCGCACAATCTGAAGCCTCATGAACCAATCAATTGTCAAGCGATCGCTCTTTTTCCTAGCTGTTATCGCCTGCATCCAAATTTCCATCGCAGCAATGAGGCAACCCACAGCCCGATCGAACTACGAAGCAATTAACACTAAACAGTTCCTTGCCGAGCGCAAAATTACCGTCTCCAATCCCAAAGATATCGCAGTAAAACTCTTTAGCAGCGATGAAGAATCTGAAGGCCGAAAAAGCGACCAAATTTTGGTTGAATATCCCACGCGAGAAACAGCAGTAATTGTACATACAGTCATCGGTTTAGCTGACGATTCTGTTGGTGCAATGCGACACCGCATTGAGTTCAGCATTAGGCCAAATAAGTGGGAAATTGTCTGGATTGGCCGACAATCGAAGTGTAAACCAAATCGCGGACACCAAAATTGGGCAAGCGGCCGCTGTCAGTAAAAAGGTCGATCGGCTTTTTGCTTAAATTCATTCACCCCGCGTGCGTTGCCAGGAACTAAGCTAAGACTTGAGGCAACCGAGGAAAAACAGAGATCTAGGAAGATTCGCTACCGCTGACTCGCGACAGAAATAAGTTATTCCTGGGTAAGTCATTGAAGCAATCTGGGTTCTGCGTTGTTCCCTGGCTGCGCGACAATAACTTAAAACTATTTTCGGTGTCGATCGCTCTTTTAGTCAAAAAGAGCGATCGAACTCACACGTTTACTTGCACATGATCAAATTTCCCGCCGAGATGAATCCGGCCACAGGGGCTGAAATCTCAACCCAATTGCGGTTTTCTCCATTCTTATCTTTCACTAACTGGAAATTCGGCACAAGCGTTACTTGACCGTTAGCCGGTACACCGCCTTTAACAGCAGAAGTCTTTGAAGGCTCGGTGCGGATAGCTAGACCCCTCGGCGCTACGCGAGGTTCTACTTGGCGGCACAGACTTACCGGGCCCGTTGCTGGCGCTGGTGCGGGTGCGGGTGCTGGCGCTGGTGCTGGCGCTGGTGCTGGCGCTGGTGCTGGTGCTGGTGCCGGTGCTGGTGCCGGTGCTGGTGCCGGTGCTGGTGCCGGTGCTGGTGCCGGTGCTGGCGCTGGTGCTGGCGCTGGTGCAGGCGCTGGTGCCGGTGCGGGTGTTGCTGCGGGTGCAGGTGCGGGCGCTGGTGCGGGTGCTGGCGCTGGTGCTGGCGCTGGTGCCGGTGCCGGTGCCGGTGCGGGACTTGGGGAAGGAGTTTGACTAATAGTGCACGAACCTAAATTACTTTCGTCGTTGGGATAGCCGCTAGCCACATACCCTGTGACGGGAGCGGTAATTTGAATCCAGAGGCGACCGTCGGAGGCTTTAACAGAAGTAGCGCCTTGGGACAGCGTTACCTGAGTGTTAAGTCCTACCCCGCCCACTCTAGGGGATTTGGGGTCTGGGTTCTGGCGAACGGTCAAACCTTCTTTGGGAGTGACTTTGCGACAAAGGTTGCCAGCCTGGGCTATTTGAAAGGTGGCGCTATCTTCAAAGGAAATATTTTCAGCATCTTGACTGACAGTGGATGTTGATGGGGCGGCAACACCGATGGCATTCGCCTGCAAACTTCCGGCTACGATCGCGATCGCGCCCAGCACTGCAGCGGGTTTATTCCAGCAATTCAAGTTTTTCATCCGTTCAAATCCTCACTTAACCACAATCATTATCTTAATTGCAGGTCAATATAGCAAAAAAATCGATTTGTCTTCCACAAAAAAGCTTTATATAACTTTTTTATGACCGCAAGTCAATTTTTATTTATATTATTTAATGTTTGGTGAGTTGAGCGAAGACAAATAAAGCTGCTACGCCGATAAATGACTCATTATGGCAGAGCCGGGGAGGGAGAAGGCGAGAGTGTCCGATTTGGGGAATGGGAGAGCGGGAAAGTCAACAGTCAAAAGTTAACAGTTTAAATGCGGGACAGTTTGCTAGGAATCCAAGTCATGTGTTGTCCGTCAATATCTTGTCAGGTGTTCGTTAAACCATTTAGCTGTCAGTTGTTGCAGTTGAGTAATATTGTGCTGCATTTCAGGTGAATTCTTGGCCGCTTCGAGAGCGAGATGGTGCTGGAGATGCTCCCAGATTCTCAGTGACAGGCGATTGGCGCGATCGATCCCATCGTCGTAGTGGGCTGGCACAAGCCGGATACAGTTCTTTGATCGCGCTGACATAACTCCACTGTCGATCGTCCCTTACTTAAACAGGACTTACGCACTCAAGGGCGTTAAATCAAGGGTTTGAGATTGCTTCACTATTTTATATTCGGAAATAAAATCTTAGTACGTGCGTCCAGGGCTATTAATTGTGTGGCAACCAGCACCAATCGCTAGCATTGACCCGATGGCTGGCGTCAATTTGATAAAATCTTCCAAAACGGAAACTTATCGGCTTGAGGCACAGTTGTATGTTTGTGGCTAAAGTCGCCCCGCCATCAGCGACAGTTGCTGTAGCTGTTTGCAAGCGGTTTTGTTCCTGTGGAGAGAACCAGCACAAAACCTCCGAACAAAACCAGCCCGCTCAAATCAGAAACCAAATAGTTGCGCCAATTCTGATTTAATTATCTTGCTATAGCAACCGCGCTCGATGTTTATGAGGTTTTCAATTGCTGAAACTAATGCGGCATATTCCTTTGGAATGGGAGCATATTAATGATAGGAAAAATCATATTTTGGGAAGGCGATCGGGATTCGCCCACGCACAAGGAGAGGAAAAACCCAACTAATCTCGTCCCTTCTTCCTGGTTTCCCAAATAACTAAAGCCTTCTCTCTTCGAGAGTTAAAGCTTTCTTCCTTCTGCTATATAATGACCAAAGCGTTAAATATTTTTGCAGTGACAAAAACTACTAACAAAAAAAACGGCAAATCCTCTAAATATCCCTTTGACGGTCTATCTTTAGACGATCGCAATCCCGACTTCATTCAATTTTGGCTGCCATTCTGGGAATGGCTGTACCGCTACTATTTTCGCGTAGAAAGCGACGGCTGGCACCACGTCCCCGCGAGCGGAAAAATGCTCGTTGTCGGTTCTCACAACGGGGGGCTTGCCGCTCCTGATATGTTTATGTTCCTATACGAATGGTTCCGCAGGTACGGCACGGAACGCTTGGCCTATGGATTGATGCACCCCACGGTTTGGGAAGTTTCTCCTGATGTTGCTAGCATGGCGGTTCAGTGTGGTGCTCTCAAGGCGCATCCGAAAATGGCGATCGCAGCTTTGCGAAAAAATGCCCCAGTTCTCGTCTATCCGGGCGGCGCCCAAGATGTTTTTCGCCCCCACCACTTGCGCGATCGAATCTACTTTGCTGGACGCAAGGGATTTATCAAATTAGCATTGCGAGAAGAAGTGCCAATTGTACCAATTATATCACACGGTGCCCACGATACTTTGATAGTGTTGGCAGATTTGTACGAACAAGTAAAGCAATTGCACGAATGGGGAATGCCGTGGTTGTTGGGCATCGATCCGGTGGTATTTCCGGTGTATTTGGGATTGCCTTGGGGATTGAGTATTGGGCCTTTGCCAAACCTACCTTTACCCGTGCAAATTCGGACTCGCGTGTGCGAACCGATTGTATTTGAGAGGTATGGTTCGGAGGCGGCGCGCGATCGCGATTATGTTGATGCTTGTTTCGAGCGAGTTACCACTCAAATGCAAGAACAATTAGATTGTTTGGTTGGCAAGTAACAATTGCACAACTCTATATTATTCTCTGCAGCAGAAACCGATTTTTTTTTCAACAATATAGCGTGAATCGCGAGGGATATGGGTAAAAAAACTGGTTTCTTGACTCTTGTGGGTAAGTCGTGACTGCAAACCTTTTTTGAAATAAATCAAATGATTTATTTCAAAAACCCACAATTGCGGTACTAAATCGGATTTTACCCATCTTAATTACGTGAAATACCCGAAAACCGCAGTCGCCAAATTGATCCTTTTTATCATGCAGGTTGTAGCGGACATCATATCAGGTTAAATCAACGCAGATGAATAGGATTTCATCGGCCTTTATCTTCCTTACTCGGTGGGGAAAAAATAGAATTGGCAAAACTAACTTGATTCTGTATAAACTCTCGCTCTTAATTCTGCCTTCTGCCGAACAGTGACTAATTGCCCGATCGCCTTAAGCGCAATACTGGGATGAAAAAGTACAGCCGGCGACTCAATCATGTGCAGAACTTCCAAAAATGCTTGACAAACTTTAGCATCTCCGACTAGCACTTTTAACACCAGATCCATGTAATCAATTGTCAACCGCGTAGCAAGGTTTAGTTTTGCACCTGTACTTCCGGGATAGCGAGAATCTTGACTGATGGCAAACATCCAAGGAATAGTGTGTAATTTTGCTAGTTTTTGTTGAAATTGTCGCGCAAAGCCTGTTAAATCGCCTTCTGGATACCGCTCTCTTTGCTTTTGCAAACATTCATCTAGCATCTGAGCATCCAGTGCAGCAACGGTCATTCCTTGGCCATAAACTGGGTTGAAAGCGCAAACTGCATGACCGATAACTGCCAAATTTTTAGGATAACGGGAGAGGCGATCGTAGTGGCGCAAACGGTTTTCTGTACCTCGATAACTATAAATAGGTGTGATGGCTTCTGCGTCTTTAATCGCATGATAAATTGTCAGGGTTGGCAGACTGCGCGCAAATTCTAGAAAACCTGCTTCGTCTGTGGGGGGATAATCGCGATCGCCCCCGGCGAAACCCACCAGCCAGCGATTGCCTTCGATCGGGAAAAGTGCAGCGCCACGGGTGCGGAACGGCGGCCCTGGTGATACAAATACTGGCGCTGTTTCTGACAATTTACCGCTGCATTTATAGATACGGGTGGCATAGCCGACAAAAGCATTGATAACGGTTTCTTGCGGAGGTTCCCAGCCCAAACTTTTCAACCATTGAGGTGTTTTGGAAACTTTGCCACCAGCATCAACTACTAAATCTGCATACAAATTCTCTGCATGAATGTTTGCTGGGTTTTGACGATCGCGAAAACGCACCGACACGCCAGTAACCTCCGCGTGCGAGGCATTCGCCAGCAACCCCGTTACTGTACCTCCTTCGAGGAAATGTACATTCGTATTTTCAGCCAAGCGGCGGCGAATTTGCCAATCAAGTAAATCCCGACTGAACAAAATTAAATTATTTAGATCCGGGCTAAATTGCGGGGCCCAACCCGCCGGACTAAACCACCCGATCGACCTCGGATCTAAACTAGGAGCACCAGCAGCTATCAGTTCGTTTTCCCAGCCGGGAAACAACTCTTCTAGGATGATTTTCCCTCGATTAAAAAGGATGTGAAGATGACGAGATTGAGGAATACCGGGGCGAGGTGCGGGTTTTTCTGGAAAAAAATCTCGTTCAACAATACTTACTCGGTCGAAGTGTTTTGCTAATACTCTAGAGGCCAACAGTCCTGCTAAACTGCCGCCAATAATAATTGCATGACTTTCTCGCTGCACTATCGAATCCCTTCAAAGCTAATTTGCTATGGCATTGGTTGATGAATTGTAAACAATTTGTCTGGGCTTCTGTGCCGACTCTTAATATCGATCGACCACAGATTCTCCTCTGCGATTATTTTAATCAGACTTACATACCACAAATATTCCTAAAGTGACAGCCGGCCGCAGACATATTTCTACACTTCCAACTGTAGGGGGATGCTTTAGCTCGACAATAAGGCGATGCTTGCCATTGGGGGCATGAGTCTAAAACTATACATTAGTTAACTTGCGCCAATGAGCGCGCGCACCCACTCCTTAACGAGGAATATACTATGTATCAAAATTTGCCAATAAATCCACAACTGTATAACATCGGGTTCTGGCTGGCCCAAGTGCCAGTAGACCAGACTACAACAACAAACAGAGTAGAAGACGCAGCACTCCTCTATTCCGGGCCACAATTTTTTATCGCCTTGATAGCTGGAGTGGTACTCGCCTGCGCTTTCCAACTTTTGCTAACAAATTTATCAGTAGCAGCCGGCCTTTCGTACATGGGACAATCCCACGACGACGACCACCACTCGGATAGCGGCAGCCCCCCAGTCCGCCATATCGGCAGAAAAGTAGGCACTTGGACGCTAATTACCGTCACCATCGCCCTATTCTTTGCTTGCTTGCTAGCAGTTAAGCTCAGCTTGATTAGCAGTCCCGGTTTAGGTGCGATCGTCGGTTTAGTCGTGTGGGCAACCTATTTCTCAATGCTTGTTTGGGTGAGTTCCACCACCGTCGGTTCCTTGATCGGTTCCGTCGTCAACAGCGCCACAGCAGGCTTTCAAGCCATTGTCGGCACCGCAGCCTCGGCCATCGGCGCAAAAGCAGCCAGCAACCAAGTCGTCGCCACAGCCAAAGCAGCAGCAGCAGCAGTGGGCCATGAACTGGGTAGCGCGATCGACCCCACAAGCTTGCGCGAAAACGTCGAAGACTACATCCAAAGCCTCAAACCGCCAGAATTAGACATCAAAGGGATGCGTAGCGAGTTTGAAAAATTGCTTAATGATCCGCAACTAAAAACCATTGCAGCCGAAAATTTGCCGAATCTCGATCGGCAAACTCTCGTAGATTTAGTAAGTTCGCGATCGGACTTATCAAAACGCGACGTAAACCGGATTGTAGACCAACTTCAAGATGCTTGGAAACAAGTAGGAAAACAAGGGCAGCAATCAGACGGCATCGCTCAATTAGTAGACTATCTCAAATCTGCAAAATCGGGAGATTTGGTCTCAGATAAATTGGCAAGTAGGGTAGAAAAAGCCCTCAGCAATCTGGGCGGTCAAAATTCCGGAGAAAGCCCGACTATGATGTCCCAAGCAACGACAATGGCAGTCAATGCTTTAATGGGAATAGTATTGGGTCGCACGGATATTTCTGACTTGGATCTGGAAAAAGTAGTCGGTCAGCTCAAAGAAGCTAAGGATAAAGTTACCCAGCAAACTGATAAAATTACCGCTCAAGTCAAAGGCGAACCCGTAACATACAGCCCAATTCGTGCGGACGTAGAAAACTATCTACTCAACACTTATTCGTGGCAGATGAACCCCCAAGCCATCGAGCGCGAATTTCGCGACGTTCTCTACGATCCTACAGCCGATCCGGGAACAGTGCGCCGCGAATTAGAAAAACTAAAACAGTCTAATTTTGCGGAAATCCTGGCCAGTCGAGGCGTTTTTACCCAAGACAAAATTAAAGAAATTTCCCAGGAATTAGAAGCAATTAGACAGCGAGTTTTACAAACCGTTATTTTTGCCGAGGAGCAAGAAAAATCTCGCGATTTGCAGTGGCGGGTAGAAACTTATTTGAAGCTGACGCCGAAAGAGGAACTGACAGCAGCAGGTATCGGGAGCGATTTCAAAAAAATATTAGAGGATTCCGATGCTAGTTACGAACAGTTGCGCGCGAGGCTTTCTCCTTACACGCGCGACAGTTTTGTGCAAATTCTCCGAGGTCGCGAAAACTTCGGGTTCCAGGAAGTAGAACAGATTGTTCAAGAGTTAGAAAGGACGCGAGATGTAGTTTTAGCAGATGCTAAAGGTCTGCAAGAAGCAGCGCAAGTCCGACTAGATAACCAGTGGCAAAGAGTGCAAGAATACTTGAAGTCTACGGGCAAAGAAGAACTCAATCCCGAAGGCATCAAGCGCGATTTGAAAACGCTGCTGGACAACCCGGAAGCAGGAATGTGGGCGCTGAGAGCTAGAGCTTCTAGGTTCGATCGCCAAACTTTGGTAAAATTGCTATCTCAGCGGAAAGACCTCAGCGAAGACCAAGTAAATCAGCTTCTCGACAGCGCCGAAGAAACTTGGCACGGCGCGCTGCATGCGCCACAAAAGTTGGCCGAAAAAGCTAAGGATCAGTACGACCAAACCACCACCGCCCTTGCAGATTACCTCCGCAATACTGGCAAATCAGAACTCAATCCTGAAGGGATTAAGCGGGATTTGACAAAACTGCTGGAAAATCCTAAAGAAGGAGCTTTAGCGCTGCGCGGCCGCCTGTCTCAAGTCGATCGCGATACTTTGGTAAAACTGCTTTCTCAGAGACAAGATTTGAGCGAGGAACAAGTCAATCAAATTATCGACCAAGTGCAGGAAACCCTTGGCTCGATAGTGAAAGCGCCGCGCCGTTTGGCAAAACGGGTGCAAAGCCAAGTGCACGATTTTCAGAGTGTTTTAGAAGATTATTTGCGTAATACGGGCAAGGATGAATTAAATCCCGAAGCCATCAAGCGCGACTTGCAACTGCTGCTGCATGACCCGAAAGTCGGTGCTTACAGTTTGGGCGAGCGCTTGTCGCACATCGATCGAGCTACAGTTGTTTCTCTGCTGTCTCAGCGGCCGGATATTTCTGAAGCAGAAGCCAATCGCATTGTCGATGGAATTTTGTCGGTGCGCGATGAGTTCGCACTGCAAATTCAGAAAATACAGGAGGGTATTCAGTCGGTAATTGACGGGATTCTCGGAAAAATTCGGGATTACCTCAATTCGCTCGATCGCCCTGAACTAAATTACGAAGGCATTACGCGGGACGTGCGGAAGTTATTTGACGATCCGCAAGCCGGATTTGATGCTTTGCGCGATCGGCTTGGTCATTTCAACCGCGATACTTTAGTAGCATTAATTAGTTCTCGCGATGACATTTCCGAAGCAGATGCCAACCGCTTGATCGACCAAATTGAAAGAAGCCGCAACACCGTCTTGCAAAGAGCAGAACGCTTGCAGCAAGAGGCGCAGCTTCGCCTCGAAAGCATCAAAGTGCAAGCCGAAAAACAAGCCGAAGAAACCAGGAAAGCAGCAGAAGTTGCCTCTTGGTGGCTGTTTTTCACCGCTCTTACTTCGGCAGCAGCAGCAGCCGGCGCCGGTGCTTTAGCCGTCATCCGATAAAAAAGACTTTAGTTGCGATCGGATTGCAGATAGTGCCTGATATGAGTTTATACTGATATCAGGCACTAATGTTAGCAAAGGATTTGATCGGGGAGTGGGAACGGGTGTATTTAATTTTTTGGTATTGTTTAAGGTTATTGGTAAGCCCGCTCCTATCGTTTTTTTGAAGATGGTAAAAACTGTAAATTTATCCATCTTAATTAGCAGTTTTGATTCATTCAAAATAGATAAGTGAAAATCTTAATTTGGGGATTTCCTGATTTTCTATTTTATTTGCAGGTGTAAACTAAAAGTCTGCGGATATTAATTACCTCTGCTAGAGCAATTTTTTTCAGTTATGAACGTGATTCAGGCTTTGACGCTGGATTTGCTTTTCGGTTCCTTCCACAACTCCTGGAAGGATTGCTAGAGAACGAACGACAAAAATCCAAAAAGCTGCTGGAATGATAAGCTTTTTGCGCGCAAAACTCGACGCGCCAGTCCGCTGTCTGCTCAATATTTTTTAGGTACAATAATACTTAGGGTTCTCAACCCCGCACGCCTGTTATACCAACCGCCCGCCTCCCTGGCTGCGTCAGTATCAAACGCGAACTGTTTTGAGTTCGATCGGCGGTTTATTTTGAAGATGCCGATCGTCAGGTTATAACTTGTAGGTCATAGGTTGTGCATAATATGGAACTAAAGCTGTGAAAATACTACACTGACTGTGGGGGGCAACATACCGGATACCTTGGAACTACCAAGGGCTTTGCTTTCGTCAGCCCAGAAAAGTCCAAACACGCAGGCCCTGCGATCGCCAATGCTAAACAACCTACGTTTCAAACCTCTCCTGGCTAGTTGCCTAGTAGCACCGTGAGGAGGGCGACGCCATGCAACTCCGAAAAAAAACACTATTAATCATCGGTGCAGCGCTAATCAGCCTGATTGTGGTTCTCTATGCCACTGCATCAACTATTTTGCTGCATGATTTTCACAACCTGGAGGCACAGTACGTCCGCCAGGATGTCGCACGGGCTTTGGACGCATTAGATGATGACTTGTCGAATTTAGACACCAGCGCCCAAGATTACGCCGAGTGGGACGATACTTACTCTTTCGTCGAAACACGGAACGAAAATTTTGTCAAGTCAAATTTCGTCGATTCGACATTTATTTACTTGAGACTAAACTTCTTGGTGCTGCTTGACTCCAACGGTAAGACGATCTTCAGCAAAGGTTTCGACCTTAAATCCCAAACAGAAATCCCGATTCCCGAAAGCTTAAAACAGCACTTGACCGAGGCGCTACTAGACACATCGACAGTCGAGGGCGATCGCCCCGCCGCCAAAACAGGCGTCCTCACCCTGCCAGAAGCCAGACTGCTGATTGCCGCCAAGCCCATCTTCAACAGCAACGCCCAAGGCCCGTCGCGGGGAACGCTGATCTTGGGACGCTACCTCGATAGCAGCGAAATCGGTTTGCTTTCAGAACTGACTCACCTCTCAGTCGATTTTAGATTGCCGAGTTTAGATTTTAAAGTGGGAGCCGCGAACTACTCCGGGCACAGCGCCAAGGCCCTGGCTCGATCGAGGCAGGAGTTGGAAAATGTCAAACTCAAAATTTCCAATCTCAAATCAGTAGAAATTTTAGTCGAGCCACTCAGCGACACCTTAGTCGCAGGATACGCCCTGATTCGGGACATCCACGGCAACCTAGCGCTGCTGCTGCGAGTAGAGACAGATCGCATCATCTACGGCCAAGGTCAGGCTACCTTGGAGCTGTTTACCTTATCAATACTGGCAGTAGGTTTAATATTTAGCGCCATCACCCTGCTGTTGCTAGAAAAATTAGTCTTGGCGAGATTGGCTTCCTTGAGCACCAGCGTCAGCAACATCGCAGCCAACGGCGATCCAAGCTTGAGAGTTCCTATGGCCGGAGAAGATGAACTCGCAAGCTTGGCCGACGCCATCAACCGAATGCTAGAAGCATTGGGCAATTCTCAAGTCGAACGTAATGAAAGCGAAGACCGCTATCGGTTGATGGCCGAAAACTCAACCGACATGATCACCAGACACGACCCCAAAGGCGTGTTTCTTTACGTGTCACCCGCCAGCAGGGCTTTGTTGGGATACGAACCTTCGGAACTCATCGGCCGCGTCCCCAACAATTATTTTCACCCCGATGATTTAGAAACCATTGCCAAAGCTCACTGGAAAGTCCTGGCACTCCCAGTTACTTATACCGTCAGCTACCGCATCCGCCGCAAAGACGGCAAATACATTTGGTTTGAAACCACCGGCCGCACGATCAGTGATCCCAAAACCGGCGAAGTCCAAGAAATTATCGGCATTTCCCGCGACATCAGCGTGCGGAAGCAAACAGAACAAGAACTGCGAGAAAGCGAAGCTGCCATCAAAGCTTTGTACCAAGTGACTTCTGCTCCCCGTACAGACCCGCTCAACCACCTCTCTACCTTTGATTTGCGACTCCAAGAACTGCTGGGAATGGGATGTCGGCATTTAGGCTTGTCCGTGGGAATTTTGTCCTGCATTCAAGGCGACAACTATCAAATAATGGCTGTTGAGTGTCCCGACGGGTCGATCGTCAAAGACCAAATCTATGATCTGGAAAAAACTTTCTGCGTCGCTACGTCAATGGCAAAAGAACCGATTTACTTTGAGTCGGTAAGATTTTCGGGTTTTTCCTTCAACACGCACGATCGAGCCTTCCCAATCGAAGCTTACATGGGCATTCCCGTCACTGTGGCAGGTGAAGTCTACGGCACTCTGTGCTTCTTTTCTCCGACTCCTGTGACAGAACCGTTCCGAGCTGTAGACAGAGAGTTGATGAAACTGATGGCTCAGTGGGTAGGAAGCGAACTCGAACGCCAGCAAACCGACGTAGATTTGGCAAAAGCTCGCGATCAAGCACTGGCGGCTACTAGAGCCAAAAGCGAATTTTTAGCCACCATGAGCCACGAAATTCGGACTCCGATGAATGGAGTCATCGGCATGACCGGTTTGCTGCTGGATACCCCCTTAACTCGCGAACAGCGCGATTTTGTAGAAACTATCCGCAGCAGTGGCGATGCCTTGCTGACGCTGATCAACGATATTCTAGATTTCTCGAAAATTGAGTCGGGCAAATTGGACTTGGAGGAACATCCGTTTGACATCCGCACTTGCATTGAGGAATCTCTAGACTTGGTAGCTGCTAAGGCTGCAGAAAAAAAACTGGAAGTGGGTTACTTGATCGATCGTACAGTACCGGCAACGGCGATCGGCGATAGCACTCGCTTGAGGCAAATTTTAATCAACTTGCTCAGTAATGCGGTTAAATTTACCGACGCTGGAGAAGTGGTGGTTTCGGTGACGGCCAAAAAGATTTCAGTGCCGGCGGCTAACGCTAAAGAACCGCCATTAATTGCTGGCGAACCGGTAGCAATTAACCCAGCATACGAAATACATTTTGCGGTCAAAGATACCGGTATCGGCATTCCGAGCGATCGCATGGATCGGCTATTTAAATCTTTCAGCCAGGTGGATTCTTCAACGAGCCGGCAGTACGGCGGTACCGGATTGGGTTTGGCAATTAGCAAGCGTTTGGCCGAAATGATGGGCGGCCGGATGTGGGTGGAAAGTATGGGTAGTGTCGCGGGCAATCCTCCTGCCGATTTTAGATCATCGGCAGTTTTTGATTTGGGATGGGCAGAATCTTGCGAAATTGCCGAAAAATATGGCTATGGGAAATCTGTACTCAGCAACAAGCCGATCGGCCAAAATACGAAATCCGTTGGCTCTACTTTTTATTTTAGTACGATCGTTTCTGGCTGCAAGAATTCCTTACCACTTAACTTAAGCAATTCTCAACCTGAATTAGCTGGCAAGCGAGTCTTAATTGTCGATGACAATGCTACCAACCGCAGAATTTTGACTCTCCAAGCTCAGTCTTGGGGAATGGTGGCTAGGGCTTCAGCTTCGGCTCGTTTGGCTTTAGATTGGCTGGCTGCTAAAGAGATGTTTGACTTGGCAGTTTTGGATATGCAAATGCCGGAAATGGACGGGTTGGCTTTAGCGGCGCAAATTCGCCGGTATCCTGATTGCGAAAAGTTGCCGTTAGTGATGCTAACTTCGATCGGCAGGCAAGAAATTAACCCCCCTTCTATGGAGATGGATTTTGCTGCTTTTTTGAATAAACCCATCAAACAATCTCAGCTTTACAATGTTTTAATCAATATTTTTGGAGAACAGACAACTGAATTTAAAGGGCAACGCACTAGCGGGTCTTTCTTGCAAAGCATACCCGTGTTGGCAGAGAACTTACCCCTGCGGATTCTGTTGGCTGACGATCATTTGGTGAATCAGAAGGTGGCTTTGCAAATTTTACAGCGGATGGGGTATCGCGCGGATGTGGCGGGAAACGGTATCGAAGTGCTCGAAGCTTTGCGCCGCCAGCCTTACGATGTGGTGCTGATGGATGTGCAAATGCCGGAAATGGACGGACTGGAAACTACCCGTCGCATCCGGGAGCAATTTTCAGCAGATTTAACTTTAGAAAATCCCACGGGAGAATCAGAGGTTTCCGCAACTGATGAGCAATCTAATAATCTAGACTGGACTAAAAATCCCACGGGAGAATCAGAAGTTTCCGCAACTGATGAGCAATCTAATAATCGAAAATCCCGAATCCAAAATCCCAAATTGGCGGATGAGGAATCTAACAATCGAAAATCGAAAATCGAAAATCCCAAATCGACTGAGGAATCTAACAATCGAAAATCGAAAATCGAAAATCGAAAATCGACGAGACCTTGGATTGTGGCGATGACGGCAAATGCGATGCAGGGCGATCGCGAAGAGTGTATGGCTGCGGGGATGGACGACTATTTGAGCAAGCCGATCGCAATCGATCAGTTGGTGCGAGCTTTGATAGCGTGTAAATCTCGATCGAACTCTGCATTCGATCGTCTGCAGCCGATCGTTTGTTTGGATGCCCAGGCGGAACATATAGAAGGAACGAGTGAATTACAACTGCGATCGAATGTGGCTGTTGCGGGAAATCCACAACTGACAATTTCCAATTCGCACGCAGTCGTCGATGGTGGTGCATCAAATCTCGATCGGGCTTTGTCAGAGAGCCACGACTCCCTAAGTCCCAAGATTATAGAGGGACTGCGAGAAGTGGAAGCTTTGGACGAGGCGATCGAGATTTACCTCGAAACAGCTCCCGAACTGCTGCGAGGCATCTCTATGGCTCTGTGCAACGCCGATCCGCTGGCTTTGCGGCGATCGGCTCACTCTTTAAAGTCGATTAGCGGTACTCTTGGTGCTTTTCGCTTGTTTGAGCTGTGCGAGGAACTCGAAATCATGGGCCGCATCGGCACAAATGCTAACCAGCCTTTACCTGATCCGGCCTGCGCGCTTTTAGAAGAGGTTGAGGCCGAGTATCAAAGAGTCGAAACGGCGTTGAAAATAGAAAGACTCTACAGCGATACAATCACAGAATAATTAACAAGTGATAACTAACTCTTTGAAGCGAAACAGATATCATGGATAACAATCTAGTTGCTAAGACAGTATTTTTTTCAGTATTAGTACCTGGTGCTTTGTACATTGCTTACGCCGCGAAAGTAGCCCTCAATCTCAACCTTGATATATTCGGTGCAGGTCACACCCCTGCTAAATTAGAAGAAATATCCGGTGGAATCATTAAGTGTAAGTGGTTCCCTAATTCCCACCACTGCCCCGGAAATAATCGTGTTAAATAATCACGGACGCATCAAAACCCAATAAACCAGGCTTTTCGGGGGGGGTGCATCTCAATTTTGTAAAAGCGAACCATTCCGGCAGATAATTTATTAGCGATTACCATAGATTTACTGCCGGAATGCTTCGCCCCTACGAATATATTTGCAAAAATGAAATGCACCCTGGCGGGCTTTGAGCCTGATTAAACTTCTCCAATTTCAGGTGCAATTTCTGGATCTACTTGTTCAAAATTCACTTTATTATAGATATCTGCCACAGCAATTTCAAAGGAGACTGAAGCAAGCGCGATCGTCTCATCCAATTCATTGTACTCAGCAAACGACCATCGCTTATCATCCGTCTTAGAAAAATGTTCGATATATCTCCGATTTTGGTCGATCAATAAGTATTCTTCAAGAGTGGGAATTGTGCGGTATCCCTCAAACTTTTTGCTGCGATCGTATCCTTTAGTTGAAGCTGACAAAACCTCAAGAATTACCCTGGAATTGGTAATCGTATCGGTGCGGTTATTATAATACTCCGGCTTCCCACATACTACCATCACATCGGGATAAGTATAGATGCGCTTCTTGGGTATCCACAAGCGGACATCGCTCATGAAAACTCGATAGTCTAGTTTTTTGAACGCAAAATTTAGTTCGGTACTGAAGTTGAGCGCTATTTGATTGTGATTTGTAGAGCCACCGGCCATAGGAAATATTTCACCGTCAATGTATTCGCTTTTGTAGTCCGCAGCTTCTTCTAGTGCTAGATATTCCTCGGTCGAGTAGTATCGTTGTTCAGTAAGTTGCATAGTTCTATTAGAGAGCATTTAACTGAGGCTTTTGTTTAGTGTAACATTTTTGGGTAAGCTTTTTAAGGTTGAGTTTGTGTAGGGAGTTTTTGAGATTGTTGGTTTCTCACAGATATTGCACCATTCTCGCTTAACGGGCTAGAAGCCCGTTCCACAAAGAGTGGATTTCTTGTGGAATGGGCTTCTAGCCCGTTCCTAAATAGCTAATTGAGAATGGTGCAATATCTCAGTTTCTCATATAGATAGTTAATGAAACCCGCACCTAGGGTAATTTTTGGCTACACTAGCGCTTATTTTCGAGTTACCAAAACCCAATCGTCCGCTGTTTTCACAATCTCAGCATTCCGCAAGCCTAAATGTTTTAAAACTGGTTTTTCTAACAGAAAATAAGGTTGAGGAAGAGTTTGCCATTTCTGTTTGAGCGTCGGCGCATCGGCGACAATAACTTGGCGTTGACTATAAAAATTCAGCGATGGACGGCCCAAGCGGTGAGAAGTAAACACCTGTTGACCGGCCGGAGTTCCTGTGCGGACAATTTCGGCGATCGGCTTAACCGGATAATCCTCCGCCAGTTCCCAAACCCAGTTATCTGAACCCACCAATACCAACAGTGTCAGGTAAGTTCCCCAAATTAAAACTAATATAAACTGCCGATCTTTGCGGTGGAGCAACACGGCCGCCAGTGTCATTGTCAAACCTACAAACATCAGCATTAACTGCAAATCTCGCTCGATAGGCACAATGTATTTCCCAATTTGCACTAAACCACTGAAGTAAATGCAGCCGACAAAACCAACTACAGCCAGCACTGCGAAAATTGCGGGATGAGGCAACAAAGAAATAGCATCAAAATGTTCTTCTGCTTGCTCTTTGACTGGTTCTGGCGGCAGCCACAGTTGCTCCCAAACTTCAGCGAGATAACTGCCAACGGCAAGAGCAAAAGCTGGATAAATTGGCAAAACATACCACGGCAATTTAGTAGTCATCACAGAAATAGCCAGCAGATATACTCCAGTCCAAATCAATACTAATTTTGGCCCGGCAAAACTGCGATTTTCCCAACTCAAACGCAGCCCTTGTAGCCAAAATAACTGCCACGGCGAAGCTAATTTTAAAATTTCTAAAAGATAATACCAGGGCGGGCCTCTGTGACTGCTCACAGGTTCCGAAATGCGCCGGAAAGATTCGTTTACTAAATTAGCGTGGATGAAATATTGGCCGTAGTGCAGCCATTGGGCAAAATACCAAGCAGCTACTGGCAATGTTCCGATCGCCAATCCGCCCCAAAGATACCTAGAAGTGAGGAGTCGCGGGGTATCCCAAACCAAAAAAATACAGCCCATCCCAGCCAGCAGCAGCCCCAACATGACGCCCTTAGTCAGGCAAATGAGTCCGAACCCAATCCCCGCGCCCAAAGCGTAGCGCAAATCCCGGCGCGATCGCAGCAAACACCACATCGCCCCCAGCAAAAAACACAAAACTGCTCCATCCAACATCGCCAAACGTCCATGCCGCACCACCGGTAACAGCGTCAGATACACGAGGGCAGAAAAAATGGATCTCGAACGCGCAGGAAACAACTCTCTGCCAATGGCGTAAAGCAAGGGCACTGAAGTGGCTGTCAGCATCGCTGGTACCAACCTCGCCGTCAATTCGCTGACACCGCCGACGGCAAAACACAGCCCGATTAGCCAGTGTACCAGCGGCGGTTTGTTGAAATAAGGCATTGAGTCGATCGTTGGATACAGCCAATTTAACTTGCCGCGCCAAATTTCGCGACTTACCTGCGCTGCAATGCCTTCATCCCAATCCCGCAAAGCCACGCCGCCCAGATTCAGCCCGAAAATCAGCACTGCAGCCAACAGAAAAGCCAGCATCCACACTTTGTCTGTAAAGCTGTCATTCCAGCGATTTTTCGGTTTGCGGCCCAGGAATGGAAAGATTTCTGACATAAGTTAAGAGAGTTTTGAGCGTCCCAAACTGAGGGTAAACTTAGACAGCAGTTATTTGCGACTAGGAAAATACCATGAACTTGCCTGTAATTATAGATATTATCATTGGCTTAGTCTTTATCTACCTGACTTTAAGCTTGCTAGCTTCGGAAATTCAGGAACTGATTGCTACTGTTTGGCAGTGGCGGGCGGAACATTTAAAGAAGTCGATCGAAGTGCTGATTTCTGGTGGCAGCGAAGGCGCGAAAGATCCTCTGCAATTTAAGAGAGTCGGACAGTTAGCCCATGCGATTTACGCCAATCCGATTATCAAAGATTTGAATCAGGGAGCGAAAGGGCTTTTATCAGAGGGATTCCGCTCTGTTACGCACCGCATGGGGGATTTGTACCACGGAATTACGGGTACTAAAAATGTTTTCGGCAATAAATCCAGTGGCCCTTCTTATATTCCAGCCGAGTGTTTTTCTGCTAGTCTTTTGGAGACTTTAAAGGTTTCTAGTTTGCTCAGCTCTATCTCTAAAACCCGATTGGAAAGATTTAAAGATTTACAATTGTCACAAATTCAACAGATTGGAGAAAATCTGAGTTTGCCGGATGCTACTAAACCGATTATTGAGCAAGAATTTAGGTGGCTGACTGCGGAGTTCAATCGAGTAGTTGAAGATTATCAAAACAATTTAGCAAATTTGAACAACAGCTTAGACCGGATGTCGGAAAAGCTAGGATTTTATATTAAGGATTCTCAGGTTTATCTGCCAGAAACCGAGCTGGGAGGGAGAGAATTTCAGAGGCAGATGGCATTTGTGAAGGCTCGTTTTGACAGTAAAATTGAGCGGGTGGCGCTGCTAGGGCAACTGCAACCGAGTTTCAGCAATCTGTTAAATACTGTTAAAAAAAGTCAAGATTCGGTAGCAGAAATTATGGAACTCAAAGAGGAGAGTCCAATTTATCAACAAATTCAAGAAACCTTGGACAGTATGCCAGAATCTTTGAAACGCAGCCTTTATATTTTAGCGCAGCGCGCTGAAAAAAGCGGCGGAGATACTCAAGAGCAGTTGCAGCGGTTTCAGAAAGAAATTGAAATTTGGTTTGACCAATCGATGGAGCGTGCTTCTGGTGTTTACAAGCGGAATGCTAGAGGGGTTGCGATTTTGCTCGGAACTGCGATCGCTGTCGCTGCTAATGCTGATAGCATTCATATTATTAATCGGTTGTCGAAGGATTCGATGTTGCGATCGACTGTTAATTTGTACGCTGAGCAGTTGGTGGAAAAAAATGCTAGGACTAAATTAGATAATTTAACAAGTCTGAGAAAAGTTCAAAAGGATGTAGATATAGCTTTGGATGAGGTAGCTCTGCCTTTTGGATGGAGCGAAGAGAACAGGTTAGAACGAGATAAGCAGGGGAATTTATTGTGGCCGGCTTTGATTACAAAATTGTTTGGTTGGATATTGAGCGGCGTAGCTATTTCTATGGGGGCTGCTTTTTGGTTTGAGGCACTCAACAAGATTATTAATATTCGCAATGCAGGGAAAAAACCCCCATCTTCCACAGAATCTTGATCGGTACAGTTGCGAGGCCAATCTACTAACTGTAGTTTAGACTAAAAAATCAGTGCAGCTAAAAGTAGCAGCCTTTTAGCAGAAGGCAAGCTGTTGCTCAAAA
>NZ_JAUBSH010000117.1:0-2319 GCF_036704705.1 Microcoleus sp. K1-B1
TCGCTCATCTTTCTGTGTAAAAAAAGGTCTCTTATGTTCTTTTACCACATAATGTTACTATTTTGGAGATGTCTATTGACGAAATGGCTGGTTTTGCCAACCAACAAGGGAGCAGAAAGTGGCGCTTTGAGATATTTGCTAATTGCCATATCGTTATCAGCCACCTCAATATAAATGCTCTGAGCCTCGACTACCTCAGTGCCTATCCAAATCACCAGCTTAAATTTGATTAATTGCAACTTTTACAACTATTGAGCCGACTCTTATAAAAGATCGCGTGATTGAGGCTATTCATAAAATTTTGATTAATCTGAGATATTGCACCATTCTCGATCAGCTTTTTAGGAACAGGCAAGATGCCTGTTCCACAATAAATTAACTCTTTGTGGAACAGGCATCTTGCCTGTTCCTAATGGTGCAATATGTGAGATTTATCCGAGCTGCCTACCGCTAACTCTGTGGCAAATTGCCGAATTTTTTCATCACCTTGATGCCTAGCCCTCCCTCGCAAATAATCACGTTTTTTAAATTTGCACCCAGAAAGTCAAACCTTCGCAGCGTTTTATTGCTAAAATTGAAAAAAACAGTAAATCAGTACATTCATCATCAATGTGACGATATTGCATAATATTTATTAGCACCATAAGCAATAAGGGTTAAAACACTCAATGTCTGCTCAAGGGTTTTATCGTCGTTCACTCCCCGATTCTGCGATTGCCTTTTCCTCCGTAGAGGGAAAGCAAATATTTCGAGAAGCGTTGGCATTGGGAGGTATGGAAGGGTATTTTGCTCTAGCGGAACAGTTTCACACTCAAGCAGAACCCGCTTTTTGTGGATTGGGTAGTTTAGTTGTTGTTCTTAATGCCTTATCCATCGATCCGGGTCGCATTTGGAAAGGGGTGTGGAGATGGTATGGAGAGGAATTTTTAGACTGTTGCTTACCTCTTTCAGTCATTAAAGAAAACGGTATCACCTTTGATGAGTTTGTCTGTATCGCACGTTGCAACGGTGCTGTTGTAAAACCTCACCGTTACAACCAAAGCAGCTTGGAAAACTTTCGGCAAGCAGTTGAGGAAGTGACTGCGGCGTCAGGTGATATTCATCTAGTTGTTTCCTACAGCCGGAAGGTATTGGGACAAACGGGTGACGGTCACTTTTCACCAATTGGTGGCTATCATCCTCAGCGGGATCTAGTTCTTCTGCTGGATGTTGCCCGTTTCAAATATCCACCTCACTGGGTTTCTCTGCCTTTGTTATGGCAAGCGTTTGAAGCTCTCGATACCGTCACTAATCAATGTCGAGGTTATATTTCTTTGCAGAAGAGTGAAAAGTTGCCAGAAACATTTTTTCATGTTGCTTGTGATTTACATCAGTGGCGTAGTGTTGCTCCTTACTTTGCAGAAATATTCCCCGACATTCTGAGAAAAGAGCAACCTGATTCAATTGCTTCTGTTGTCAGTACCATCCTGCACCATTGGCCTGTTGAATTCACAACTATGGTGAATACCTCGTCAGAGGTGGCAGAGACACTTGAGAAATTACGGGCAGCTATTGAGTTAAATTCACTGTTTAATATTGTTCACCAATGCTTGTCAAGGGATGACGGGGATGCAATTTCTGTTGTAGGGAAGTGGCCGCAACAGCCATTCGCAGCAGAGATAATAACAGCAATATTACTGTCGTGTCCCGAAACGCTCTATGCAACTCTCAAACCCGATTTACGACTGTGGTTTAGTGAGGTTCGCAACCTTGAGAAACTACTCCCTCCCTTGGATGTAGAGATATCTAGATTGAGAGAACAAATGTCAGCACTCCAGGAGTTTTACACTTTATATTCCAAAGGACATCAGTGCAATATCCCTAAGAGTTAGCACCTACCGCCTTTTGATCTCCCCAAACCTCGCCTAACTACAAAAGTGAAACTTCAATAGCAAGATTTAATAATCTGATGCTGGCGGCGGTTGTGGATGAATATTCGCGGCAGCGAAATATTAGGGTTGTGACTGATGCGAGTGAGGAATGGACAACGGAAAAAGTGGAAGTAGTGGTGAAAAAATGTAGTGCGAACATCTGGCTGGTTGGCTGTTTTTGCCTAAATCCTATTTGATTGACTGTTGGTTGAGGTAATCAGCACACATCTGTTTATCCTCTTCTGTTACTTTCCGATTGGTTCTGAGATAATCGCCGATCCTATTGCAACCGAATGCCATCAGTTTATCGAGATCCCAAATCCACAGTTTGATCGTTTTGTCGTCACTTGCAGAAGCCAATGTCTTGCCATCTGGACTAAAAGCGATGCTATAGACAGAATTCCTATGC